>JAYUAG010000272.1:0-1833 GCA_043741475.1 Thermoflexaceae bacterium
GAACGAGGTGTGCCGTGGCGTTCGCTGACCTTCACGATCTGCTCCCCCGCTTCGCGCAACGCGATGCGCGAGACTCCGAGGCGTACCCGGCGGAGAACCTTGCCGACCTCAGGGCTGCCGCCATTCCCATGATGCCGTTCTCCGCCAAGCTGGGCGGAGAGGAAGCGGATCTCGTCAGCTGTGTGCGGGCGGTTGAGGCCGTTGCAACGGCTTCCCCATCGACCGCGCTCCTCCTGGCAATGCCGCTTGGGCTTGCCGGAATCTACGGCTCCGAAATTCAAGCCCCGCCCGCGCACCTCGCCGATTGGAGCGCCCAGGTCGAACGCGTCGCGGCCGACTTCCGCGCCGGCAAGCTCTACGCAGCCTGCAACTCGGAAAAGGGCGCCGGTGGATCGTTGGCCGCCACCAAGACGTTCGCCACAAAGAGAGACGGAACCTTTATCCTCGAAGGCGATAAGATCCTCGCCTCATCCGGCCGGTACGCGGACTACTTCTTTTCGACCGCGAAAGTCACGCAAGAGGATCTGCCCGGTGCGGGCGTCGTCGAGTTCTTCTTTATCCCCACCGGCGCCGAAGGGGTGGAGATCCTGGACGATTGGGACGGCTTCGGCATGCGCTCCACCGAGAGCCACACGGTCCGCTACACCGGCGCGGCAGCGGAGTTCATGCTCGGTTTCCCAGACTTCATCGCTCTCGTCCAGCCGCTCCAGTACTTCTTCTGCCTCTTCGCGGCGATCCCCCTCGGCTGCGCCGCCGCCGTGATTCGCGCGCTTGGTGACCCCGCCCCCTCGGGGCCAGCCCTGCGTTTGCGGCTCTCGGATGCCGTCATGCGCTATGAGGCGCTGCGCGCCTACCTCCTCGAAACTTCCGCCCGCTGGCGGCCCGGCGCCGGCCCCGAGTTCGGCGCGCGCGTGCTGCGGACGAAGACCTACGTCACGCAGGAGTCAACGAAGCTCTGTGCCGAGCTATTCGCGCTCGGCGGGGGCCGGCACTACCGGCGCTCCGGAGATGTCGCGCGGGCGGTAGCCGACGCCTTCGCGGGGACCGCGCTCCGTCCTCCTCTCCCACTCGCGCTTGAGACGCTGGTCGAAAACTTCTCGCTCGGGCCGCTCGCCAGTCTCAGTGACTGAGAAAGCTGCGCTCCGGCGTTGTCAGGTGGCTCACGTCGTTCAGCGATTGCAGCGCCCGCACCCCATGGCCCGAGTAAACGATGCTCACTGAGGTGTGCGCCGGGCGAAAGAACATGTCCCTGGAAACGCCGATGATGTGCGCCACGTAGGCATTGATCACGCCGCCGTGGCAGGCGATCACCACGCGCTTTCCTTCGTTTGCGGCGATGATCGCCTCGATCGCGTTCACCGTGCGCTTGCGGAACTCGAAGCTCGATTCTGAGTACGGGTAGACGTCCCACGATCCTTCGCGGATCATTCGTTCGCGAATCCCGGCCAGCAGCTCTTCGCCGACGAACTCGAAGGCTGGCTGGTCCGCGGGGATGTCCCGGAAGACCTCGACTTCGCGAAGGTCGTGGATCACCTTCGGTTCGAGGCGATGGTGCCGCGCGATCTGGCAGCCTGTCTCGAACGCCCGCTTCAGGGGACTGGCATAGACCACGTCCACGCGCTCGGTCGAGAACCGTTCGCCCACCAGCCGCGCCTGCTGCACACCATCTTCGCTCAGTGGTGGGTCCACCGTGTCGCCGACCGGCCCGTTCCGCCAGTCCGGCACGTGTTGCTGACCGTGCCGCACCAGGACGATCTGGGTGACGTCTTCGATGCCTGTGAGGAAAGCGCGGTCGAAGACCATGGGGCTGCGGGCGGGGCCGTTGCTCATCGT
>JAYUAG010000273.1:0-1832 GCA_043741475.1 Thermoflexaceae bacterium
CCGCGCCAGAGGACGACCGAGGCCGAGAGTTCGAAGTTGGGCATGGCGAGATTGTACGCGGTTGGTGAGATTGCGATGCCGAGGCGAGCGCCCAGTGGCCTGTGCAGAGCCTGGCATCGCACCGCTTACTGACGTGCGCGGTACTGACTCGAGCGGGAGAAGGCCGCGAGGGCGGGTCGCGCAACAACCACGACGAAAGAGCGGCACGGACTGCGCGACAGGCTCCCTCGCGTCTAGCGTCTATCCTCCACCGTCTACAATCTGTGCTACCGTCCGCCAACAACCTTCGGGGGCAGTCCATGTCCGAAAGCTCAGACCTGATCTTTTCCGGCCTCAAGGTGCTGGACGTCGGCACCTGGATCGCCGGGCCGGTTTCGACCACGATCCTCGGCGACTTCGGCGCCAGCGTGATCAAGGTCGAAGCTCCAGGGCTTGGCGACCCGTACCGCCAGCTCGCGGGCTTCCCCCTTAGCCCACAGTCGCCGGTTAACTACTGCTGGGTGGCGGACGGCCGCAACAAGCGCAGCATCACGCTCAACCTGAAGTCCCGGGAAGGGCGCGATATCCTCATGCGCCTGGTTGCCGATTGCGATGTGTATGTCACGAACCAACCGTTCCCAACTCGACGGGCGTTGAATTTGCGGTACGAAGACCTCGCGCCGCTGAACGAGCGGATGATCTACGCCTCGCTGACCGCGTACGGCGAGACAGGGCCAGATGCGGAGCTGGAGGGCTTCGACGGCGTCGCCTGGTGGGCGCGGAGCGGCCTGATGGATCTCGTCCGCGCGCCCGGCGCGACCCCCGGCATGTCCGTCCCCGGCATGGGTGATCACCCGACCGCCGTTACCCTGTACGCCGCCATCGTGACGGCGCTTCTGCGCCGCGAACGCACCGGTAAGGGCGGCAGCGTTCACACGAGTTTGCTGGCGAACGGAGTCTGGGCGAACACCTGTCTCGCCCAGGCGGCGCTCGTGGAGGCCGTTGTGCCGGAGCGCGACGATGGCACGCGCGTGCCGATCAGCCCGAACCGCACCCTCTTCGAAACCGCGGACGGGCGGCTGTTGCAGCTCTATATGGTGCGCACCATGGTCGAGCTTGACGCGCTGATCATCGCCGCCGAACGCACCGATCTGCTCGCCGACCCCCGTTTCGCCGAATACGAATCGCGCCCGGAGAACGCGCCCGCGCTGATCACCGAACTGAAGGCGACCTTCCGCACCCGCACGGCCGCCGATTGGCTGGCGATCTTTCGCCCGGCGAACGTGCCGGTGACACTGGTCGCCGAAATGCAGGACCTGCTGCACGATGAACAGTTGCGCGTCACGAACGTGGTCGTCCCGCCAACGGACCCATCGGTCCCGGCGGCGTTCATCGTCAACCACCCGATCAACATCGACGGGTTGGCGCAAGTTGGTCCGACGCACGCGCCGGAGGTCGGCGAACACACGGCCGAAGTGCTGGGGGAGCTGGGGTTCAGTGCGGAGGAGATCGAAGGTTTGCGCGCGGCGGGTGCGATTTAGGCCGGCGACCCGGCGCCGCCCAGTAGCGGAAACGCTTGGCTCCCTCTCCCGCCGGGTTGGGAGAAGGTTGGGGTGAAGCGCCGCACGCCGAGGACGCGCACCAGCGTCGGGAAGTATTCCGGGCATCGCCCAGTGCGCCTTCACAAGCCCCACCCCCGGTTTCGCGGCCAGAGGCTGACGAGTTGGCGGAAAGATGCCACGGGGTAGTTGAAAGATCAGAACATGCGTTCTACTCTGACCCTCCTACTACGAGAAGGAGACGGCAATGGACGCACCCCTGGAACTACCCGCGCGCATCGACGCTCTCCCCGA
>JAYUAG010000274.1:0-4531 GCA_043741475.1 Thermoflexaceae bacterium
TTCGACCTCGGCGTCGCCGTTGGCTACAAGCAGGAAGAGTTCACCGGGTTCGCCATCGACCGGCGCACGCGGGCGGCGCGCATGGAAGAGGCTTGCGCGATCCTGCGCAAGGCCTGGGCGCCTGGCCCGTTCACGTTTGAGGGCGTCCACTACACCTACCGCGACGTGGACGTGATGCCGAAGCCGGTCCAGGCCCCGATGCCCCTCTGGCTCGGCGGCTTCAGCGAGCCAGCCGTGCGCCGCGCCGCTCGGCTTGGAGATGGGCTGCTCGCCGCCGCGAACGTCATCCCGATCTTCCTGGATGAATGGCGCCGCGCCGGCCGCGAGGGCGAACCGAAGATCGCGCTCACGCTTCCCTGGGCCTTCGTGGCCGACGATGTAGAGGCGGCCTGGGCCGATATCGCGCCACACGTGCTCCACCAGAATCAGAACTACGCACGCTGGTTCACGGCAGCGGGGATGGCCCTCTTCCCATCCATCCCGGCCTCGGCCGAGGACGTAAGGCGGAGAAATCCGAACGTTGTGGTCACGCCGTATCAGGCACGGGAGATCGTCGGCCGCGTGGTTTCAGAGCTGCCGGTCACCCACCTTTATTGGTGGGCGATCCCGCCCGGACTCGCGCCGAAGGCCGCCTTTGGCTCGATAGAACGGTTCGCGCGGGCGATGTTTACCTGACTTCAGGTAGTGCACATTTTGAGTGCACTGTCAATCGGTCTAAAGGCGGAGACGCTAATCAGACTTTCTGACTAGCGGGATGTTGCCCTGACGTGAGATAGTTCCTTTGATGAGTGCCACTGAACAGTCGTCCGAACTTACCCTCGTCACAAGCATCTACCGCGCGACGAACGCCATCGTCCGCGAGGTAGACCAACGGCTCGCGCGCGACCATGGGGTCACGTTCGTGCAGGCAATTACATTGCTTGCGATCAACTCGTTCGATCACCCCCAGCCGCACCTCGTAGCCGATTATCTTTCGCAGCAATCGCAGACCGTCACGGGTGTGCTCGACCGCCTTGAGCGGTCCGGTTACCTTCGCCGCCAGCGAGACCTCAAGGATCGCCGCGCCGTCCGCCTCGAACTGACCGACTCCGGCGCGCGACTCGTCGCCGCCGTGCGGCCCGCGCTTCAGCGTAGCGTCGAAGAAGTCCTTGGCGGGACGACAGGGACCCTCCGCAAGCGCCTCAGCGACGACCTCGCCGCGCTTGAGCGCGCAACCTCCAAGACGCCGGACTGAATCGGCCCTTCGCCCTACCAGGCGTGAGGCGGGTTACGATGCGGCCGTGATTCCGCGGAATACCGTTACGCCCCTCCGGCTGCATGCGCCCCTCGCCATCGAAATACTCGACCAGACGCGTTTGCCGCACGAAGAGCGCTACCTGCGGCTGACGGACGTGGCCGATCTTTGCGAAGCGATCCGGTCGCTCCGTGTACGCGGCGCTCCTCTCCTGGGGCTGGCTGGCGCGAGCGGGCTGGCGCTCGCCGCGAGCACGCGTGGCGCCGGGGACGCCAGCCTCACCGAAGCAGCCGCGGAGCTTACCGCCACGCGGCCAACCGCGGTCGATCTTGGCGCGCTCGTGGCCGAGGCGCTCGGGCTCGCGCTCAAGGAGCCCGAAGCCGAGCGCGCTGCCCTGCTCTGGGAATTTGCCGCCAGCGCCCGGCGCAGGCGCGAGGAGAGCGACACCGCTCTCAGCCGGTTAGGCGCCGCCCTGCTGCCGCCCGGTGCAAGCGTCCTCACCCACTGCAATGCGGGTGGCCTCGCCACAGGCGCGACAGGGACGGCCCTGGGCGTGGTCTTCGAGGCGCATCGGCAGGGCCGCCTCGAGCGCTGCTACGCCACGGAGACGCGGCCGCTGCTCCAGGGCGCTCGTCTCACGGCCTGGGAACTGGTGCGCGGTGGCGTCCCGGCGACGTTGCTCCCGGACACGGCCGCAGCCGCGCTCATCGCCTCCGGAGCCCTCTCGGCGGTCATCACCGGCGCCGACCGGGTCGCCGCCAACGGCGACAGCGCCAACAAGATCGGCACCTACGGCCTCGCCGCCGTCGCCGCCCGTCACTCGGTACCGTTCTACATCGCCGCCCCGTGGACCACGGTCGACCTCCAATGCCCGGACGGTCGCGCCATCCCGATCGAATTCCGGTCCGCGGACGAAGTGGGCGGTTTCGCCGGACAGCGCTGGGCGCCCGATGGCATCTCCGCCTACAACCCTGCCTTCGACGTCACGCCCGCTGACCTTATCACGGCAATCATCACCGACCTTGGCGTGGTGCGGCCTCCATATTCCGATTCGCTCGCGGCGCTCTCGCCGAGCCGGTAAAGGCCTCGCGAACTACACTCGACAGAGATGGAGGGCTCGGGTGCCAGGCGAAATCGAGCTTGCGGTGATCGGTGGCTCCGGGTTTTATGACATGCCCGGCCTCACAGGCCTGGAGGAGGTCGTGGTCGAAACCCCGTATGGGTCGCCGAGCGACACGATTCGGACCGGGAGCCTTTGTGGCCGCGGTGTCGCGTTTCTGGCCAGGCACGGGCGGAACCACGACCTGCTCGCATCGGAACTCCCGCAGCGGGCAAATGTCTGGGCGCTCAAGTCGCTCGGCGTGCGAAGGGTACTCGCCGTGTCGGCAGTCGGGAGCCTCAAGGAAGCCTTGCGTCCTGGCGACCTCGTCGTACCCGACCAGACGATCGACCGCACGCGCGGCACGCGCCCTGCGACCTTCTTTGGTGACGGTGTTGTCGCCCACGTCGGCTTCGCGGAGCCGTTCTGTCACACACTGCGCGCCGCTGCGATCGTCGCTGCGGCCGACGCCGGGGCGACGGTCCATCCCCTGGGTACCTATGTTTGCATCGAAGGGCCCGCCTTCGGGACGCGCGCCGAAAGCGAGCTCTATCGCCGCTGGGACGCGGACATCGTCGGCATGACGGCGATCCCTGAGGCGAAGCTCGCGCGTGAAGCCGAGCTTTGCTACGCGCTCCTCGCCGCGGTGACGGACTACGATGCGTGGCACGAAAGCGAAGACGCCGTCGATGCGAGGTCGGTCTTCGCGGTCCTGCGCGCGAACGTCGAGCGAAGCCGTCAGGTTGTCCGCAACCTCGTTAGTGCGCTACCCAACGAAGCGGCATGCGCGTGCGCAACGACGCTCGACGCGGCCCTCGTCACAGACGCCGCGGCCATTTCAGAGGCCGCGAAGACGCGCCTCGGACCGATTTTGCGCCGCCGGCTGGAGGCCCAGCGATGACGCTCCTCATCGCCGGCTGGGTGGCGATCGACGGGATCGAAACGCCGTTCGCGAAGGTGGAGGGCATGCTCGGCGGGTCGGCCCCGTGCGCCGCCCTCGCCGCCGCGCTCTTCACGAAGGTCCGGCTGCTGGCTTCCATCGGCGAGGACTTCCCCGCTGCAGAACTCGCGAAGCTGGACCTGCCGAACATCGACCTCGCCGGGCTGAAGGTGGAGGCGGGCGGGAAGACGAGCCGCTGGGGCGGCCGCTACCACTTCGACATGAACACGCGCGACACCATTTACACCGAGCTGGGGGTCAACGCCGATTGGCGGCCGCAACTGCCCGCAGGCTGGGAAGATTCGACCTCCGCCTTCATGGCGGCCGGTAACCCCTTCACGCAGCGCACCCTCATTGGACAGCTCCCACGGGCAAGGGCCACGATGGTCGACACGATCAAGTTTTACATCGATACGGCGATGGAAGAGCTGAGGATGACGATGCGTTCAGCCGACTTCGTGAGCGTGAACGAAAGCGAAGCGCGAGAGATAACGGGCACGCCGAGCATCGCTCGCGCCGCTCGCGCACTCCTGGAGGGCGGGCCCAAGGGCGTGATCGTGAAGCTGGGCGAATACGGCGCCGCCTATGCCAGCGCCGACGACTACTTCGTCGCGCCAGGCTTCCCGCTCGATGATGTGGTGGACCCCACCGGCGCCGGCGATGCCTTCGCGGGAGGCTTCATGGGCTATCTCGACAGCGTGCCCGAGGTGACTCCGCCGCACATCCGGCGGGCCATGATTTACGCTTCGACGGTGGCTTCCTTTGCTGTCGAAGGCTTCGGGCCGTCGCGCCTGCTGACCCTGACGCGGCCAGAGGTGGAGGAGCGCTATCGCCATTTCCGCCGGCTCACCCATTTCGAGGTGGATGACTGAGATGGCGGAACGTGAGGTGCGATGGCAGGGCGCTGCGAGCCGGACGACCTACGACTACGTCGTCACCGCCCTCACCGACCGCGACCGCATCCGCGAGTTGCTGCGGCCGCGAGTGGACTACACGGCCTACGCCATGGGCCAGCTCGAACCGGGATTGTTCGACCGCGCTCGCTGGTTCTTCGCCCACGGCGACACGGGCACGGGCCTCGTGCTCCACAGCCGCGGCGGACTCGGTGACGCGACGTTTGGGATGGGTGACCGCGACGCCGTCGCGGCAATCCTCTCGATCGAGCCCGGCCCGTCGCACACCTACGCCACCTGTGAGCCAGGCCAGGTGCAGAGCCTCGAGCGCGTCTACCGGCTCTCAAACCAACAACCGATGGTGC
>JAYUAG010000275.1:0-4521 GCA_043741475.1 Thermoflexaceae bacterium
CGACCTGCAGAGCACCGAAGGGAGATACCCCGAATGCCTCGAGATCGTACGCCGTTTGGTCTTCCCCGAGCGCCAAAAGGTGAATCGAGCGAGCCGCAAGGTGAAGTGGTGGATTCATGCAGAGCGAGCCGTTGGCCTGTACGACGCGATACGTCATCTAGACCGCGTGCTCGCCATCACGCAGACCAGCAGGCTGGTCCTGCCTGCGTTCGTTCCCAGCGCGAACGTCTTCTCAAGCAAACTGAACGTGTTCTCATCGAACGCAAACTTCACGTTCGCCGTTCTCACCAGCAATATTCATCGGGACTTGGCGATCCGCTGGGGTTCTACGATGCGGACGGACGCGGTGTACTCGCCGACCGATTGCTTCGAAACCTTCCCTCAACCGCCATACGCCGCCATCGTCGAAGCCGCTGGGAAGGCGCTGGACGACCACCGCCGGCCGCTGATGATCGCCAACAACGAGGGACTGACGAAGACGTACAACCGCGTCCACAACCCCGCCGACAAGAGCGCGGGCATCGTCCGCCTGCGCGAACTGCACCGCGAGCTGGACCACGCCGTCCGCGACGCCTACGGCTGGCAGGACCTCGCCCTCGACCACGGCTTCCACGAGACCAGCCAGGGCGTCCGCTACACGATCGGCCCCGCCGCCCGCACGGAAGTCCTCGACCGCCTCCTCGAACTGAACCACGAGCGCTACGCGGAAGAGGTCGCGGCGGGCCTGCACGACAAGAAGAAGGACAGCAAGGGCAAGGCGCGACAAACAGTGACGCAGCAAGCGGATTTGCTGCTGCCCTGATCTTTACGCGTTATGCTGCGCACGGAGCGACTGCCGAACGTGCCCTACACCGATGCCGTGCTTGAAGAGATGCTTGGCCAGGCCGAATCCGACCTTTCGGAACGAAAGGAGTCGTTTTCTGGAAGTGCTCCGACGACCGTCCGCGAGGCAGTCTGTGCGATGGCCAACGACCTCCCGGGCCACGATCGAGAGGGCGCGATCTTCATCGGGGCCAAGGACGATGGAACCCCCTCCGGCATGGCGATCACCGACCAACTACTCCTGCAGCTTGCCGACATCAAGACCGACGGCAATATCGTCCCGCCCCCAACTCTGACGATTCAGAAGCGCCGGCTGGCTGGAGCGGAGATGGCAGTAATTACGGTCTCTCCCGCGGATTCGCCACCGGTCCGCTACAAGGGCCGGATATGGGTACGGATCGGACCACGCCGAGGGACCGCGTCGGCGCAGGATGAGCGCATCCTCAACGAACGCCGCCGGTTCCGTGACCGTCCGTTCGATATGCAACCGGTTCCTTCGGCGACGCTTCGGGATCTGCAACTTCGCTACTTCGAAGAGACCTACCTGCCATCCGCAATTGCACCCGGGGTCCTCGACGCGAACGACCGCAGCGTTGAACAACGCCTACTCGCCACGAAGATGCTTACCGCGGATGATCCCCCCATCCCGACCGTCCTCGGCATACTCGCGCTGGGGACGAATGCGAGGGACTTTTTGCCCGGCGCGTACGTGCAGTTCCTCCGGGTCGACGGTCTTGGGCTGTCCAGCCCCGTCGTCGATGAACAGGCAATCGACGGGAACGTCGCGAATATCCTTCAGCGCATCGACGACAAGCTCTCGTCGCACAACCGCGTGGCGGTCGACTTTGCGTCCGCGGGGCGTGAGGAACGGAGACCTGAGTATCCTGTGGAGGCTTTGCAACAGATCGCGCGCAACGCGGTGCTGCATAGGGCGTACGAGAACACCAACGCGCCCGTCAGAATCACCTGGTATGCCGACCGGGTGGAGGTCATCAGTCCTGGCGGCCCATACGGGACCGTAACTCCCGAGAACTTTGGCGAAGCAGGCATAACGGACTATCGCAACCCCAACCTGGCCGAGGCGCTTCGTGTGCTCGGGTTTGTGCAGCGGTTCGGCGCCGGCATCGTCATTGCGCGCGAGGCGCTCGCAAAGAATGGGAATCCTCCGCTCGAATTCACGGTGCAGCCTTCGATCGTGGGCGTCACAATGAAGGCCTTACTGTGAAGACCATCGCGCTTTTCAATAACAAGGGTGGCGTAGGGAAGACTTCGCTGGTCTATCACCTCGCGTGGATGTACGCCGAGTTGGGGCTGAGGGTCGTCGCTGCCGACCTCGACCCCCAGGCAAATCTCACGAGCATGTTTCTGCCGGAAGAGCGGATAGAGGAACTCTGGCCGAACGGGAATCATTCGGAGACGATCTACGGTGCCATCCAGCCGCTGCTGGATGGCACCGGCGACATCGCGCCGGTGCACGTTGAACGTGCGGGAGATGGCATCGGCCTCCTGGTCGGCGACCTCTCCCTGTCCGCCTCTGAAGATGAACTCAACAGCCAGTGGCCCGAATGTTTGGACCGCAAACCGCGCGCCTTTCGGGTGATTTCTGCCTTCTGGCGCGTAGTGGAGTCCGCTGCCACCAGTCAAGGAGCCCACGTTGTGCTCATTGACGTCGGGCCCAACCTCGGCGCCATCAATCGCGCGGTTCTCATCGGAGCGCATCACGTTGTGATTCCGCTCGCGCCCGACCTGTATTCCCTCCAAGGGCTTAGGAATCTCGGGCCAACGTTGCGACGGTGGCGAGGCGAATGGACCGAACGGCGAGAACGGAATCCCGTCGAAGGGCTCTCGGTGCCGACGGGCGAGATGGACCCCGTCGGGTACGTGGTCATGCAGCATGCCGTTCGCCTGGACCGGCCGGTCAAAGCGTACGACCGTTGGATGGCCCGGATACCAGCGTTGTATGACGAAGCGGTCATCGCCGTGCCGGCGGGTACTGACAAAACGGTCGCGAGCGACGCTAACTGCCTCGCTGCGCTGAAACACTATCGAAGCCTCATGCCGCTGGCGCAGGAAGCTCGGAAGCCGATGTTCTTCCTTCGCGCTGCTGACGGTGCCATCGGGGGGCACGCGCAGGCGGTTCAGGATTGCTACAGGGACTTTGAAAAACTGGCAGTGCGAATAGCAGAACGCTGCGACATCCCAATACCCGAGGGCGGGAATGTCTGACCAGCGGATGATTTCCGGCCGCGTTTCCGTAGCCGAGCGTCCCAAGCCCGAGGACCTTCGCCGTGAGTTGGAGAGCCTGATCGTCGCCGACCTCCTTGGTCCCGCCGGTGGCGAGGACGAGACACTACCGGGCGGCGAGCGCGTCCGCGACCGTTACTTGCTGGGCATGCTCGCCCCGACTGGCACTGTCGCTGCTGGCCCGGAACGCCAGGACGACCCTGGCTCCGACAGCGATGCGGAAGCCGGGGAGAGCGATCCTATGGCGGCGGCGACGGCGTTGTTCCAGTCGTCCATCGGGATGTCGTTCGCGGTGCTCCCCGAAACCGCAGGGCTAACGGTGACGGCCGCGTGGGGTCGCTACGTGAAAGAGAAAGGCCCTGAGCCAGGCGCGGAGGGCGCTGGCGCTGAGGACCACCGGGGCACACATTGGCAGCGGTACCCGATGGAAGACTCGAAGCTCATCACGCTAGCCGACGGCCCGGTCGAGCCATTCTGGGTGGTGGAGGAGCAGCCTGACGTTGTCGTCAAAGGCCGGTGCAAGCGGACGCCGAACGCCTGGCTCATCGACCTCTTTCTCGTGAACGGATGAACACCGCCGAACCATCGGTCGCCTCTACCCCGAGCTGCGGCTGAAAGAGCCAGGCCTCGTCCCGGTTCCGCTTTGGCGTGGCCTGCTCCGAGGACCAGGCGCTCGACCTGCTTTACCGCGAGAACGTCGAGTTCAATGGCGCCATTCTGGACCGTTGGCTGACGATCACGGAGCGGCCTTCGTCACACGGGCGCCAGGACTCCCGCGCCCCCGGGGATTGTCGATGCCGTGGGTACGCCGGGCAGCCTTCGTCCGTCAGCGGGCACAGTGGCCCGCGGCTACCAGGGCGTTGAAGCGCCGGTCGGTGTTCGCATACGGGAACCGCGCGCGTAAGCAAGCGGACGGCATCGCCGAACGCTGACGCCTGCGGCCGCATCACGGCGGCCTCAAGCTTCTCGTTCGAAATGATTGGCATCGGCGCTTCGCCCTGGGCGCGCAAGAGCCGCGCGTGGAGCGTCACCACCTCGTCCAGCGTGAGGAACCGCGTGGTCACTGAGCGAGCCGGTCGAAGAGAGGGCGGTAGGTCTTCAGCTGGCGCTCGATGATCGCCAGCGTCTCGGGCGAAATATCGCCCTCCGCGTCCGCGTTAGCGCGCACCACCTCCGCCGCGAGTTCGTCGATCGGCACGTTGCGCGCGCGCGCCTTCACTTCCTCCGCCAGGCCAGCGGACTTTTCGGCATCCGCGCTCTTCCCCAGCGCGCGCGCCATGCGTGCCAGTAGCGAGGCGCTGTATACGAAGAACGCAGTCGCGACCAGTTCATCGTTCGTCACGGGCGAGGCTCTCAGGGCGCGGCGCGCGCTTTTGAACATGGGCGGCAAAGTCGCTTTTTGGGACGACTATGAGAAAAGTCGAGACGACATAGTCCCAGACTGGGACCTGGACG
>JAYUAG010000276.1:0-4514 GCA_043741475.1 Thermoflexaceae bacterium
GCCCGTTTCGTTCGTTGACGCGGACGAGGTGGTCCGCCTCGTCGTGCACGAAGAGCGCGCGCTCGTGCAGCTCCATCAGGTCGCCGGGCGTCATCGGCCGCCGTGGAGCGGTGGCGCTCACTGGCGCAGCGGGGCCGGTTCGCGGCCCACGTGTTGACGGATGAAGGCGATAATGCGGTCGTTTGCGAGCCGCGCCATCGCCAGCTGCGGGAACATCGTAAAGCCGTGCGGGCCGTCCTCGTATTCGTGGAGCTCGCAGGCGTTCCCGGCCTTCTCCCAGGCGGCGGCCATCTGGATGGTGTCGGAATAAAGGTGATCCAGCGTCCCGACGCTGAAGAGCGCGGGCGGCAGGTTCGCGAGTTCGCCATACAGCGGTGAGAGCGCCGGCTGGCGCACGTCCAGCTCCGCGCCCCCACGATAGGAACGCACGAAGTACTCCATGATCGGTCCACTGAGCACCAGCTTGCGGTCCCACATCGAGCGCATCGAGGGAAGATCGAGCGCTGCAGAGAACACGCCATAGGTGAGCACCGCGGCACGGAAGGGCAGGTCGCCTGCGTCGCGGCGCCTGAGCAGCAGCGCCGCCGCCAGGTTCGCGCCCGCCGATTCACCACCGATGGCGATGCGGTCGTGCGTCCCCAGACCAAGATGGCGATAGCTTTCGAAGAGCCAGTGGGCGGCGGTCGCACAGTCATCAAGACCTGCGGGGAAGGGGTGTTCTGGCGCCAGCCGGTAGCCCACGCTCACTACAGCGATGCCGGCGCGGTGGCAGAGCGCGCGGAGCATCGGGTCCTGGCCCTGTTCCGAGCCGAGCACCCAGCCCCCGCCATGGAGGTGGAGGTAAGCCCCGGCCACCCGCCCTTCCGGGATGAAGACGCGGACGGGCACGGGCTGCCCGCCCGGCGCGGTCGCGAGCGTGTCCTCCTGCAGCGCGACCTGCGCGCCGGTGCGCTGGGTCGCCTCGGCCGCCTTCGCCCGCGCCGCCCGGACGGCGGCGACATCGGTTTCGAGGGCGGCCAGCCGCGCCGCCGTGTCGGCCTCGATCGTGGGCATGAGGGCTTCGAGTTCGCGCTCCATTCCGGCTCCTTGGGTGTGCGGTAGAGTGTAGCGGCTCGCGCTGAGCACGGCCGGGGTACGTCGATCCTTGCCGGGCTGTCATCGCGGTGTAGACTCGGGAGCCCATGCAGAGGCAGCTTCGCGGCGAGCGGTGGCCCATGGCGGTTGTGATGCTGGCAGCGGCGTCTTGCGGCTGCGTCGGTATGGTCGCGATCCGTGTCGCGTTGCTTCGCCGCCCCGACTACGCCTTCCTCGTCTGGAACCTTGCGCTCGCCTGGGCGCCGCTGATCCTCGCGATCATGCTCTGGCTCGGCGTGCACCGGGGGACGCCACGCGCGGCGCTGGTCGCGCTCGGGGGCCTGTGGCTGCTCTTTCTGCCCAACGCGCCTTACATCGCCACGGACTACGTCCATCTCGCCAACATCAGCACTGCGCCGCGCTGGTACGACGCGCTCGCGATCAGCGCATACGCCGCTACGGGCCTGCTGCTCGGCTTCGCCTCGCTTTATCTTGTCCAGTCCATCGTGCGCCTCTCCATTTCGGAACGCGCCACCTGGCTGTTCGTCCTGGCGACGCTCTCTCTTTCGAGCGTCGGCATCTACCTGGGGCGGTACCAGCGCCTGAACAGCTGGGACGCTGTCCGCCACCCCACGCTCATCCCGGGCATGATCCGCGCCCGGCTGGGCGACCCGTTCGGCAACCCGGCGCTTATCGCGGTAACCCTGACGTTCACGACGCTACTGTTCGTGGGCTACCTCGCGGTCTACGCCGTCCTCCTGCCGCGATTCGAGGCCCGCTGGCGCGAGCGCCCGGCCTCGAGGTAGGGCGGAGGCGCGGCCGCGGGCGACACATTCCAGTTGGGGTATGCTGTTCCCATGGCCGACCAGTATGTCGCTTCCGATAGCCGCACCGGGCTCGAAGTTCAGGTCACGGGCTCGTTCCCGCCCCACCCGGACGACCGCATCCGCATCGCCCGAACCTGCCAGCTCTTCACGCGGCTGATGTCGACGATCCTCGCGACGGACAATGAGGGCCAGCGGCGCGAACGCTTCCTCGCGATCGAGACCCAGCTTGAGATGGCAGACGCGCTCATCCGTGAGGACATGGAAGAGGTCCAGCGCCTGATGCAACAGACCATGGCGAAGATGGGCATCTCGCGGGAACAGCTGGACGAGTTGGCGCGGAAGCTCATCGAGCAGTTCGGCGGCGACCAGCCGCCTGAACTCGGCGGGCTGTTCCCGCCCCCCAACAACTGAGGCCACCAGCCTCGTGAAGGCGTCAGTCCAGACAGGCCCAGAGCGCGGGCAGGTCCAGCTCGAAGCCCGGGAGATGAGTGGACGTGAGGATCGTCCCTCCGAAGAGGGCGCCCGCAGGCTCGCCCTCGAAGACGATCACGGTGCGTGTCGATGGGTCAAAGAGCCAGCAAACCTCGGCGCCGCGCGCGCGCATTGCGACACACTTCCTGCGTTGCGAGGCGAGCGTCTCGCCGGGCGACCGCACCTCGATCGCGAGGGTCGGGGGGAGCAGTGGCTCGGCGTAGTCGCCACGGTCACGCCCAGGCGCCCAGTACGAGACATCCGGCACCCGCATCATCGGGTCGCCGGGGAGAGCGTAGTCCACGTCTGTCTCGGTCAACGCCTCGCCGCCCACGTGATTGGCGTAGGCGAGCATCAACGAACCGATCACGAGCTGGAGTTTTCCGTGAGCGCGACGTGCCACAGCCTTTTGTACCACACGTCCGTCTACGTATTCGAGGGAGGGCTTCTCTCCGGGCAGCTTGAGGAACTCCGCGTAACTCATGCGGACGCCGTCGTAGATCGAGTGGCCGTCGCCGGCACGCTGCCTCTCGGGCGCGAGGTTCGAGACCGGGTTGGCTGCCATGCGACGATTATACCGCGCGTTAGACGCGGAAGGGGTGTGGCCCGAATTCGCCCTCGTAGTAGGGCGAGACGTGCGTCCCCGGGCGGACGATGTGGTTCACGGCCTTGCGGTCCGCGTCGGTTATATCCACGTCGAACGCCTTGAGGTTGTCTTCGAGCTGTTCCATCGTCCGCGGGCCGATGATCGGGCTGGTGATGCCCGGCTGCGCGAGACACCAGGCGAGGGCGAACTGCGAAAGCGTGCAGCCCTTGCCCTTCGCCAGCTCCTCCAGCGGCTCGATCGCGTCGAAGATAGCTTCGTTCCAGCGGCGGCGTTGCATCGGGTTCGTCGCGTACGAGGCCCAGCGAGAATCCTCGGGCGGCTCTTCGCCGCGCCGATACTTCCCCGTCAGCATGCCGCCCGCCAGCGGGCTCCACGGGATGACGCCGAAGCCGTAGGTCTGCGCCATCGGGATCAGCTCGCGTTCGATGCGGCGGTCGAGCAAGTGGTAGGGCGGCTGTTCGCACACCACCCGGTTCAGCCCGTATTCCTTCGATACCCAGAGCGATTCCACAAGCTGCCAGGCGGCGAAGGTGCTCGTCCCCAGGTAGCGCACCTTGCCCGAGCGCACGAGGTCATCCAGCGCCCGCAGCGTCTCGTCGATGGGGATAAGCGGGTCCGGCCGGTGGAGCTGGTAGAGGTCGATGTAGTCCGTCTGCAGCCGTCTCAGGCTGGACTCGCACTGCTCGATGATGTGGCGGCGGCTGTTGCCCATCTGGTTCGGGCCTTCACCCATGCGGCCGTGCACCTTCGTCGCGAGGATGACGTCCTGGCGCTTGCCGTTGCGCTTCAGGGCCTCGCCCGTCACCTCTTCGCTGCGGCCGATGGAGTAGACGTTGGCCGTATCGAGGAAGTTGAGCCCGGCATCGAGGCCGCGGTCGATGATCGCGTAGGAATCGGTGGGGTTGGTCTTCCCGCCGAACATCATGCAGCCGAGGCAGAGGCTGGAGACCTTGATCCCGGTGCGGCCGAGGGTGCGCATTTCGAGCGTCATTGTGTGCTCCCGTGAGTGGTCTCGGGAGTCTACACCGTCCGCCGCGGTCAGGCGCGGACGACCTTCAGGCCGAGGTGCTGCTCGAAGCCATCGAAGTCGCGGTCGGAGTGCAACAGCTCCTGGCCCGTGAGGATGCAGTAGGTGGCGAACAGGCAATCGATCGTGGAGCGCACGGTGATGCCGCGGGCGCGCAGGTAGCGGTAGTACTGAGCGGCCTGGAGAGGCGCCGGCCGCAGTACCGCGCGCCTCACACGAATCTTTCCGAAGTCCGCCATGACCCTCCGCGCATCCGCCTCCGAGCGGAAGCCGCGGACGACTTCCATGACCACGAGGTCGACCGTCTGCGTCTCGATGTCAAGGATGCGCGCGCGCAGCACCTCGACCTGTGGCGTCAGGCGCTCCCGGAAGTGGTCCACCCAAACAGTCGACTCAACAATCATTCGTCGCCGTCCAGGTCCCAGTCTGGGACTATGTCGTCTCGACTTTTCTCATAGTCGTCCCAAAAAGCGACTTTGCCGCCCATGTTCAAAAGCGCGCGCCGCGC
>JAYUAG010000277.1:0-1822 GCA_043741475.1 Thermoflexaceae bacterium
GACGGAGACGGAGAGCGGGACGGAGGCCGAGGTCGAAGCCGTTGCTTCGGCAGTGGCCGACGCCCCAGCGACGAGCGACACCCCGGACGCGGAGGGTGAGAGCGAGAAAGACTGACCGTGGCCGCGACCCGTTTCGCAGCCACAGTCAGCTACGACGGTGAGCACTTCGTCGGCTCCCAACGCCAGGCGAAGGGCCGCACCGTCCAGGGAGAGCTGGAACGCGCCGCCGCCGCCATTTTTGGTGGCGCGGTGCGCGTAGAGCTGGCGGGACGCACGGATTCGGGCGTCCATGCCATCGGCCAGGTGGCGGCGTTCACGGCGGATTCCCGCCTCGACGCCGCAACCGTGGGGAGGGCGCTCAACGCCCACCTCGCGGGAGACGTGGCGGTCCGCGATGTCCGCGCCGTCGCCGGGGATTTCGACCCCCGGCGCTGGGCGCGACGCCGCTGGTATCGCTACTCCATCTGGAACGCTAACGAACGAGCGCCGTTGCTGCGGCGCACCGCCTGGCACGTCGAGGGCAACCTCGATGTCGAGGCGATGCAAGCCGCCGCTGACGCGCTCCCCGGCACACGGGACTTTCGTGCCTGTGCCGGGCCGCTGGAAGAAGGACGCACACCCGTGCGCACCATCTTCCGGGCAGCATGGCGATGCGAAAGCAACGTCTTGCTGTTCGACATCGAAGGGGACGCGTTCCTCCCGCAGATGGTCCGCCGGATTACCGGCGCCCTCGTGCAGGTGGGCCGCTCTTCTACCACCGCCGAGGAGTTTCGCGCACTGCTCAGCGCCGCCCGGCAGGGTACCCTGCGGCCGACCGCCCCGGCCCACGGTCTCTGTCTCCAGCGCGTGCAGTACGACGAGGGGTACGTCTGATGAATACAACCGTGCGGATGAAAGCATCCGAAATCTCGAAGGACTGGCACGTGCTCGATGCCACTGGCCGTCCGCTTGGCCGCATCGCCAGCGAAGCGGCGACGCTCCTGCGTGGCAAACACAAGCCCACCTTCGAACCCCACCTCGACGGCGGCGATTTCGTGATCATCATCAACGCCTCGAAGGTCGTCGTTACCGGCCAGAAGGCGAGTTCGATGCGCTACTATCGCCACTCCGGCTATCCCGGGGGCCTGAAGACGCGTACCTATACCGAACAGATGAGCCGTTTCCCGGACCGCGTCCTCGAACGCGCGATCAAGGGTATGCTCCCCAAGGGCTCCCTCGGCCAGGCGATCGGCAAACATCTGAAGGTCTATCGTGGCTCCGCCCACCCGCACCAATCGCAGGTCGTCGGCTCCGAACGCGCCCAGACCGCCCGCGAAGCCGCCAGCGGCGAACACCTCGGAGAACAGATGAAGGCTCCCCGCCTGCGCCCGCTCACCGTCGAAACCGTCACCCCGGGCCGACCGGCTCGTTTGGTTGAGGAGGACTGATATGGCTGACCAGCAATACTTCTACGGGACCGGCCGCCGCAAGACCGCCGTCGCCCGCGTCCGCCTCTACCCCGGCAACGGCGCCGTCGTGATCAATGGCAAGCCCATGGAAGAGGTCTTCAGCCGCGACATCCATCGCCAGGAAGTGCTCTCCCCGCTGATCCGGCTCGGCCGCGAAAACCGCTACAGCGCCCAGATCCTCTGCGACGGCGGCGGCATCTCCGGCTGGTCCGGCGCCATCCAGATGGGCATCGCCCGCGCCCTCGTCGCCTCCGACCCGGCGATCAAGCCGCAACTCAAGCGCGGCGAGAACCTGCTCACGCGAGACGCCCGCATGAAGGAGCGCAAGAAGCCCGGCCTCAAGCGCGCCCGCAAGGCCCCCCAGTTCACCAAGC
>JAYUAG010000278.1:0-1820 GCA_043741475.1 Thermoflexaceae bacterium
GGGGAGCCGCAGAACCACTTCGAGATCAACACCAGCGCCGGGCGCCGCCAGATCGAGCTGGGGTTGCACTTCGAAGGCGTCGTCGAGCAGAACGACACCTGGGCCTTCCGGCTCTCCGAACGGGCCTGCGAACTGATGGCTGCCCTCGGCCCCGGCTGGGAGCTGGAGGAGTGGACCGCGTCCTGGCGGCGGCTCCACCGCGTCTTCAAGTTCACGAAGCTGACGGCAGACCTTGGACGCGAGGTGGGCGCGGAGCTGGGCAAAGCGATACAGGTGCTGGGCCCCATCCTGCTCGAGGGCTCGCGCGCCCCAGCGGCGGTGGCCGCCGTAAGGTGAACACGCCGCTGGCCGAGATGCTCCGGTACAACCGCTGGGCCACGCTGACGCTCCTTGACGCCTGTCGCGGGCTAACCGACGAACAGCTCGATCACCGTATGCCAGAGGCTTCAGGCTCGGTCCGCGACCTTCTCCGGCATGTCGTCGGCGGGCAGCAGACGCAGGTCTTGCGCACCGAAGGACGACAGCACGAAGGCGAACTAACACGATCAAGTCCGTGGCCCGGATTCGAAGCTCTTATTGAGGCGGCAACGGCCTCGGCAAACGCGCTCGTCGCTATCGCGGAAGCGTTGGAGACAGACCCTGAAGTGATCCTGCCGTTCATGGGCAAGGCCTACCGGTACCCGAAGAGCTTCTTCCTCGTCCACGCCATGGAGCACGGGGCTGAGCATCGCACCGAAATCAAGCTCAGCCTCGCCCAGCTCGGCATCGGAACGTCCGACCTGGACGGATGGCAATACGCGGCGGCTATGGGGTACGGCCAGGAAACCTGAGCCGGTCCACCCGGCTGGGCGTTAGACCCGTGCCGGGAAGGTCGTCTCCATCTTCGCGGCGTTGTCGAAATACTCCTGGAACGTCTGGTTGAAGCGGTAGAAGGCGTCGCGGCGGTGGTAATCCTTGCCACGCGCCAACTCTTCGGTGGTGCGGAGGTCCAAGGAGTTGAGGGTGAAGTCGTGGGTGGCGCGGCCGTTGAGCTTGATGTCTTCGAGCATCGCCTGCCAGGCGTCGGGAGTCTGTACGAGCGTGAAATCGAGGTCAGCGGCGCGGGCGGCGTCGATCTGGCTCACCTTCGTGATTTCGAACGCTTCGAAGTCCACTTCGTAGAACTGGTCGCCAACCTGGACGCCCATCTCGCAGTCAGTTGTGCCGAGGCGCTTAAAGCTGTCGGACTTATTGAGCAGGTTGGCCGCTTCCTGGAGCCACTCGACGGATGGGAACTTGGGCATGGGATACCTCCAGGCCGGTGGACGGCCGCTTGATTCGTTCGCCGAGTCTACCGCGCGGCCCCACGCGCGACAAACGCAGGGGACGCCCGCCAATACCGCTGGCAACCCCGGGTCCCACGAAACCGCTACCATTCGTCGCAATGGACGTTTCGGGAGAGCAACAGTTCAAGGCCCCACGCCAGCTGGTCTGGGAAATGCTCATGGACCCGGCGGCGCTCAAAGCCTGCATTCCCGGCTGCGAAAAGCTGGAAGAGGCGGCGCCCGGCTCGTACAGGCTGACCGCACGGGTGGGCATCGCCGCCGTGAGGGGAACGTATGGCGGCACGGTGACGATCGCCGACGCCGTTCAGCCCGAGTCCTATCGCCTGATCACTGCCGCCGATGGCGCTCCCGGCGGGGCCCAGGGTAGCGCCCGCATCACACTGAGCGAGACTGCGACCGGTACGACTCTCCGCTACGTCGCGGAGATGAAGGCGCAGGGCGGCCTTGCGCGTCTCGGCGGCCCATTGTTGGCCGGCACGGCGAAGATCTTGGCGG
>JAYUAG010000279.1:0-4490 GCA_043741475.1 Thermoflexaceae bacterium
ATCGCGGCGTCCGGGACCGGCTCGTCCGTGAACTGCCTGACGGATGAGGTGGTGCGGAGGGCTTCGTAGAGATCCACGGGCGGAATGTTACACGCCGCCCGATCGTGTGTCCCGAGATGGAGAGGACGCGGGATACGGGAACCGCGCGCGTAAGCAAGCGGACGCTCCGGCGCCCCGGACGGCGCGTCGGGTCCCCTCGGGCGCGACAACCTCTGTCGCGATAGAGGCACACACTCGACAAAGACTCACACTCGGCGCTTCCCCGCCCTCAACCCCGGGTCTAGGATAAAATAGCTAATGCGCGTTATCCACTTCGCCGACCTGCACATTGGTGTCGACAACTACGGCAAGCCGCTCGCAGACCGCGGCTGGTCAAGCCGGGTGCAGGATTTCCTCGACGCCTTCGACACGCTCGTCGCCTACGCGCTCGAAAATGAGGTCGACGCCGTCATCTTCGCCGGCGACGCCTACAAGTCACGCGAACCGACGCAGACCCAGCAGCGCGAATTCGCGCTGCGAATTCGCCGCCTGAGCGACGCAGGGATCGCGACCTTCCTGCTCGTCGGCAACCATGACCTTCCGAATGCCGAGGGCAAGGCGCACGCGCTCGAGATCTTCCGTACGCTCGGCGTGGCGCACGTCTACGTCGGCGACAGCTCCTGGTTCACCGCCAACGGCCCTCGGCCGATCGTGATGGAGACGCGAGCGGGGCCCCTACAGGTCGCCTTTCTCCCGTGGCCCCAGGTGAGTCGCTGGCTCGCCGATCACCCGGAAATCGCCGACCTCTCCATCGCCCAGCAGATGAAGCGAGTCGAAGTGCAACTCGCCGAACTCGTCGCCGCCCAGGCAACGGCACTCGACCCGGATATTCCGGCGATCCTCACCTGCCACGTCTCCATGAACGACTTCCTCGTCGCCAACAACCCGGCGAGCGAACGCTGGATGACGGTCGGGACGGCGCCGACGATGCTCATGAGCGGCCTCTCCGAGGCGAGCTTCGACTACATCGCGCTCGGCCATCATCACGCCAACATGCAGCTCGGCACGCGCACTCCATGCTGGTATGCCGGTTCGATGGAGCGCGTAGACTTCGGCGAGAAGGATCAGCAGAAGGGCTTCATGGTCTTTGAGATCGACCCGGCGAAACCGCTCGGCGAGCGCATCAGCGGGACGGGGATACCCCGTCTCCAGCCCGTGGATGCCCGCCGCTTCGTCGAGATCGAGATCGCCCCGAAGGAGCCAGACCCGATGCCGGAAGTCGCGGCGGCCATCGCGAAACGCGACGTGAAGGACGCGGTCGTGCGGGTCGAGGTGACACTCACCACGCAGCAGGGCCAGGCGTTCAGTGTCCCGGAGACAAGGCGGCTGCTCGAGTCAGCGCACGTGATCGCCGGCATCCGGCCGATTTTCCCGGACCAGGCCCGCACTGGCCTCCCCGTGGGCGAACAGCCCGATGCCGCGTCGCCGCTGGAGACGCTCGACCTTTACCTGCGTCTGAACACGAAGCACAACGCCGAGTACCGCGCGCGGCTGCGTTTCGCCGCTGAAGACCTGATGTCCTCCCTGGGGGGCGCGAGTGTCTGAGCGGCGACCGCTGCGTGCCGTGCACACTTCCGACGTGCACCTCGGAACCTATTCGACGAGCAAGGACGAGAACTGGAACCGGCGTCGCGACCTGATGGAGCAGGCTTTTGCCAACGTCGTTTCGCTGGCCAACGAGGTGCGCGCCGATGTGCTCCTGATCGCGGGCGACTTCTTTGACAACGACCGCATCGAAGACCGCGTCGCCCGGTTCGCGGGCGAACAGATTGCGCGCTTCGAAGGGCGCACGTACCTCCTTCCCGGAAACCACGACCCGATGGACGCCGGTCGCGTGTACTGGCGCTACGACCTTGAGGCGATGGCCCCGCGGCTGCGCATCATCCGTGACCATATAGGTGAGCTGATCGAAGACCCGGAGCTGGAACTCGTCGTCTGGGGGCGGGGCTATGTCGAAAAGGACTGGCACTTCAGGCCGCTCGCCGGGTTGCCAGAATCTCGGCTCGACAGCCGCTGGCACATCGCCATGGCCCACGGCCATTTCGTCCGCAACGAAAGCGACCTGAACCGCTCGCTCCTCATCACGGAAGCCGAGATCCTGGCAGCTGCCGGCCAATGGGACTACCTCGCCCTCGGTCACTGGGACCCGCACACGGACATCAGCCGCGGCGGGATGACGGCGGTGTACTCCGGCTGCCCCTTGCCGATGACGGATGTGAACACGAAGGCAGGTTGGGCCGCCGTCATCGACTTCGATGAGCGCGGCACGCGCTGGCATGTGCAGCGCGTGGACCCGCGCGAACGGGCAAACGAGCGGTGATCCCGCGACGCATCGTCATCCGGAACTTTCTCTCCTACCGGCAATGTGAGCTGGACCTGACCGGGCTCCGCCTCGCCGTCCTTTGTGGTCGCAACGGCGACGGCAAATCGGCGCTGCTCGACGCGATGACGTGGGCAGTCTGGGGTGAGGCGCGGGGCAAAGGCGACGCCCTCATCCACGCCTCCAAGGAAGAGATGCTCGTCCGTTTCGACTTTGAGGCGAACGGCGAGCATTACGAGGTCGTGCGGAAGAAGACGCGCAACGGCAGCGCCCAGCTCGATTTCTTCCACCACGCCGAGCTCGGACGGAAGAGCCTCACCGGCGCCGGCATTCGCGAAACAGAGAAGGAGATCGTCGCGCGGGTGCGCATGGACTACGACACCTTCGCCAACAGCGCGTTCGTCGCCCAGGGCCATGCCGGCGAGTTCACCGCCAAGGGCCCGAAGGAACGCAAGGAGGTCTTCCGCAAGATTCTCGGCCTGGAGCGATATGAGGAGCTCGCCAGGGCAGCTTTGGACAAGCGCAAGACCGCCGACGTCGACCTGCGCGCCCTCCGGCTGCGCGTCGGCGAAGTTGAAGCGGCGATCGCACGGCTACCCCATTTGAGGGAGGAGATTCAGGCGGTCGTCGAGTCCATCGAGGGGCTCGCCCCGAAGGTGGAGGTCGCCCAACAACAGGCGATGACGCTCGAGTCGCTCGCCGCGGACTTCGACCGCGTGCGCCGCGCGGCTGAGGATGCAGGGGCCTCGCTTGACCGCGCGAACCGCGACCTCGCTGGCGACGAACGTGAGCTGGCGGAGATTAGCGCCCGGCTCGCAGAGGCTGGCGCCGCGCTGGCAACGGCTGCCCAGGTGGAGGCGGAGCACGCGGCCCTGATGGCGGCGCGCGAAGAGGAGACGCGCCTGGCGGCGCTGCAGAACCAGGCGAATCTGCTCGAACGGGATGCCGACCGCGCCGACGCTGAGGTCACGAACGAGCGCACGACGATCGAAACGCGCGTGGTAAGCCTCCGCAGGGAGGTGGACGGGTTCGCGAGCGAGGCCGGCCAACGCGCAGCGCTCGCGCAGCGCCAGGTTGAGATCGCGCGCGAGGAGACGGCGCTGGGGCAGCTCCGCGCGGGGGCTGACGCGCAACGCGAGGAGGCCGCACACGTCGGCCAAGCACGGGCGCTGGCGGAGAAAGAAATCAACGACCTCCGTGCGCTGAACAAAGAGTCGCACCAGAGGTCGGACGAACTTTTGGCGCTGCAGGAACGTGGCGCCGCGGCCGAGTGTCCGACGTGCCGCCAGAGGCTCAGCCAACAGGACATTCGCCACATCCTCGACGGCTACTCAGCGGAGCGGAGGCAACTGGGATTGCGGAACGCCGAAGCGAAGTCGGCGTTAGAGCGGGCCTCGGCGGCGTTGGCGACCCTGGAGGAAGAGTGGGCGAAGGTGATCGACGATTGCTCGCGGCGGGACACGGCGATCCAGGCGGCGGCGCGCCAGCTGGCGGCCGCACTCGCACGCGTGGAGGACGCGGAGCGGGCGCTGCCGGGGCGGCAGGCGGAGATCGCGGTGCTCGAAACGCAGTTAGCGTCGGGAGGGTTCGCCGGCGAGGCGCGCGAGCGAGCAGGGAAGGCGCGGAGAGAGCTGGCCGCACTCCGGTACGACGCCACGGCGCACCAGCAGGCACGGGAGGAAGCGGCCCGGCTTCAGCCCGCCCAGGCGCGAATGCGAGAGCTGGACCGGGCGCGGACGGTGGCCGCGTCGCTTCAACCGGGGCGCGACCGGCTCCTGGAGGGCCTGCCGGCGCGCGAGGCCGAACGCGACCGCGCCGTGGAGGTGGCAGCGAAGGCCCAGGCGGATCTCGTCTCGGCCAGCGATGTCGGGCCGCAACTGCGCGAGGCGCAATCCGAGCTGACCTCTCTGCGTGACGAACAGATGGCCCTCCACGCCCGTCGCGGGGGCCTGGAGAAGGAGCGCGACCTGCTGGTCGCGCGCGAAGGCCAGCTCGAAGACGAGCAGCGAAAGGCGGCTGCCCTCGGGGACGAGACCACCATCTACGGCATACTGGGCGCGGCGTTCGGGCGCGACGGCGTGCAGGCGATGCTCATCGAACAATCCCTCCCGCGCGTCGAATTCTGGGCGAA
>JAYUAG010000280.1:0-1809 GCA_043741475.1 Thermoflexaceae bacterium
GAGGTTTCACGCGCAATGGCGTCGAGGTCGTCAAACGTGGTTTGGTCGATGTAGTGGGCGTCGAGGGCGACGTAGAAGAGCGAGCGCAGCGCAGGAGCCCTTGGCGATCGAGAGAAAGTGATGGAACTCAGCGCGACTGCCGCGCTCGTATCCTTCGGCGATGTTGGACATGACCGAGACCGCTGAACGCTCCAGCTGGTCTCGAAAAGCGAACTTCCGGGAAATCGGCGGCTTCTCCGTGAGCGCGTTCACGACACGCACCAACTCTCGCGCCTTCTGCCACGCAATCAGCTGCTCGAACCCCTGGACCCGACCCTCATCACTCATGACGCATCACTCACTCATCACTTCCCCGATACGGCGCGGGTAACCGCGTCGACCGCAGCTTGTCGAGTTCGGCGCGGGTCTGTTCGAGGGCGATCTGGAGGGCGCGAATCTGTTCGTTCATGCGGATGATGATGTCCACCCCGGCGAGGTTGACGCCGAGTTCGTCGATCAGGCGCTGGGCCTGGCGGATGCGCTGGATGTCGGCCTGCGAGTACATGCGGATGCCGCCAAGCGTGCGCCGCGGGGCGACGAGGCCGGCGCGTTCGTAATAACGCAGGGATTGCTGGTGCATGCCCACGAGGCGGGCGGCGATGGAGATGACGTAGATCGGCTCGTCGGCCGTGAAGCCGTCGTCCTGGGGCGTGGGGTTGCGTCGCGGCATGGCTTACCTGCGCTCGCCGGCGGCGGCCGGCACGGGCTGGCGGAGCGTGCGCAGCGCTTCGATGTGCTGACGCTCCTCGTCGCTAAGGTGGTCCGGCAGCTGGACGCGGATGCGGGCGATGAGGTCGCCGTGCTTCGCGGGCTGACCGAGGATGGGCATGCCCTTGCCGCCGAGGCGGAACTGGCGGCCGTTCTGGGTCAGTTCGGGGAGGCGGAGCATCACGCGGCCAGTGAGCGTGGGCACTTCCGCTTCGCCGCCGAGGATGGCTTCCGTGTAGGGGACGTCGACTTCGACGATGAGGTCGTCGCCCTTGCGTTCGAAGCGGGCGTGGGGAAGGACGTTGACGACAAGGAAGATGTCGCCCGCGCGGCCGCCGGCCATGCCCGCGCCGCCTTCGCCGGCGACGCGGACGCGTGAGCCCGTGCGGACGCCGTGCGGGACCTTCACTTCGAGGCGGCGGTCGCCCGACTCAGCCGCGAGCTGCAGGACGCGGGTGGTGCCGGCGGCGGCTTCTTCGAGCGTGAGTTCAACGGGGGCTTCGAGGTCCTGGCCGCGACGAGGCTGCGGAGGGCCACCGCGGCCGCCGCGGAAGAGCGAATCGAAGATGCCACCGAAATCCGTGTCTCCTTCGGCGCCAGCAGGGGCCGCGAAGCCGCCGCTGCCGTTGCGCGCCCAGGAACCTGCGGACTGGCGCTTGTGCGCCTCCTCGATCTGGTCGGCGTTTTCCCAGCGATCGCCGTACTTGTCGTACTTCTTGCGCTTTTCCGGGTCGCCAAGGACGTCGAAGGCGGCGTTCATCTCTTTGAACTTTGCCTCGGCGCCGGGGTCGTTGGGGGCGACGTCGGGGTGGAACTTGCGGGCGAGACGGCGATAGGCGGAGCGCACCTCCTTCTCGGAGGCGTCGCGCTTGAGGCCGAGGGTTTCGTAGAGGCCTTTTGCCATTGTGAAGCTAGCGTAGCACGTCCGGTCCGCCCCGGCCAGTGTGAATGGAGGAATCTTCACAACAGCATTATCAGAGTTTCTCCGCATGCGAACGCGCTCGCCGTTTCCGAACCGGGGGGCCCAGGCCCTGGCCTTCGCCCTCCTTTACGGTCGCTCGC
>JAYUAG010000281.1:0-1807 GCA_043741475.1 Thermoflexaceae bacterium
GAATACGGCCCGGCAACGATCAGCCGCACCGCCGACTCGCCACTCCTGCGCGGCCTGGCGAGCGAGCTCGATGTCTGGATGAGCCACGGCGACCGCATCGAATCACTGCCGCCGGGCTTCGAACCACAGGCCCGTTCGGCAAACTCCCCTGTCGCCGTGATGGCGGACCCCGCGCGCGGGTACTACGGCCTTCAGTTCCACCCGGAGGTGGTGCATACGCCCCAGGGGAAGGAGATGCTGGCCAACTTCGTGCACGACATCTGTGGCTGTCCCGGCACATGGACGGCGGGCAACTTCATCGACGAGACGGTCGAAGCGATCCGGCTGCAGGTGGGTACGGGCCGCGTGATTTGCGGCCTCTCCGGCGGCGTCGATAGCGCCGTCGCGGCCGCCCTGGTGCACCGCGCGATCGGCGACCAGCTCACCTGCATCTTCGTCGACAACGGGTTACTGCGCGCCGGTGAACCCGCAGAGGTCGTAGACACCTTCCGCCGCAACATGAAGATGGACCTTATCCACGTCTCCGCCGAGGACGAGTTCCTGACGCAGCTGGCGGAGGTCACCAACCCGGAGACGAAACGCGTCCGCATCGGCAACACGTTCGTGCGGCTCTTCGAACGCGAGGCGCGGAAGATCGCGGACGCGCGCTTCCTCTGCCAGGGCACGGTCTACCCGGACGTGATTGAGAGCGCATCGACGGGCAAGGGTTCGGCGAAAATCAAGACTCACCACAACGTCGGCGGCCTGCCGGCGGACATGAAACTTGGGCTCGTTGAGCCGCTCCGCTCGCTCTTCAAGGACGAAGTGCGACGCATCGGCGAGGCGCTCGGCCTGCCGGAAGAGATGGTCTGGCGTCATCCATTCCCCGGTCCTGGGCTCGCAATCCGCGTTATCGGCGAAGTGACCAGGGAGAAGCTCGAGATCCTCCGCGGAGCGGACCTGATCGTGATGGACGAGATCCGCAAGGCGGGGCTCTATCGCGACATCTGGCAGAGCTTCGCTGTCCTCACCGACTCGAAGACCGTCGGCGTGATGGGCGACTTCCGCACCTACGGCTACGCCGTCGCCATCCGCGCGGTTACCGCCGATGACGCGATGACCGCCGACTGGGCGAAGCTGCCCCACGACCTCCTCGGCCGCATGTCGAACCGCATCGTGAACGAGGTGCCAGGCATCAATCGCGTGGTCTACGACATCACGAGCAAGCCGCCCGGCACGATAGAATGGGAATGAGGAGACGGCTGTGGCGATAACGTTTGTTGATGTTCAAGTGTGCAGTCCAGCGGCGCCGGACGAGGGCGAGATGATCGAGTTCCTCGTCGATTCAGGGGCTGTAAACTCCGTCGTGCAGGCGGGAGTGCTGGAGCGGCTCGGCATCACGCCGCTTACCGAACAGGTCTACCGGCTGGCGAACGGCGGCAAGATCGTTCGCAAGCGTGGGGGAGCGGTGTTTCGGTTCCGTGACCGGGTCGGTGTGGCAGATGTCGTCTTTGGCGAAGCCGGAGACGCGAACCTCCTCGGCGCAACGACGCTGGAGTCGCTCGGGCTAGGCCTCGACCCGCTGCGCCGCGAACTCGTCGACCTGCCGATGGTCCTCTGATGGGGGCGCGAGTGCTGCTCGTCGGCCAGGGCGCGCGTGAACACGCCGTCGCCTGGAAGCTACGGCAAAGCGCGCGCGTGGACGAAATCTTCGTTGCGCCCGGCAATGCAGGCACTGCCTCCGTGGCGACGAACGTCCCGATCGGCGTGAAGGCCATCGATGAGCTAAGCAAAGCGGCAAAAGACCTCCACATCGATTTCTACCTGG
>JAYUAG010000282.1:0-1807 GCA_043741475.1 Thermoflexaceae bacterium
GCGCCGCCGGCGACGGCCGTGTGGAGGGCGATGGCGCCGCTGGTGCGTCCCATCACCTCGACGAAGAACATCATGCCAGTGGCCTCGCTCGTATCGCGCAGCTGGTCGATGGCGGTCATCGCGGTATTGACGGCTGTATCGAAGCCGATTGTCTCTTCTGTCCCCCAGACGTCGTTGTCGATGGTGCCTGGGACGCCGACCACCGCCAGGCCATGCTCCTCCTCAAGGGCGAGCGCGCCCCGGAAGCTGCCATCCCCGCCGACCACGATCAGTCCCTCCACTCCGCTGTCGCGCATGAGGCGGGCGGCGACGGTTCGCACCGGGGCTTCCAGAAACGCCGGGCAGCGCGATGTGCCGATGATCGTGCCGCCGCGTTGGATGATGTTCCCGACGGAACGGTCGTCGAGCTCCTGGAACTCGCCGGAAACGAGGCCGGAAAAGCCGTCAACGTAACCGACGACCGTGATGCCGCGAACGGACGCCGAACGGACCGTCGCACGAATGGCGGCGTTCATGCCGGGGCCGTCGCCGCCGCTGGTGAGGATGCCGATGCGCTTCATCGATTCAGTGTAGCGCGGGCGCCCTTACTCCCGGCCCCTCTCTCTGGAAAATAGAAGACAGAAAATAGCTACTGTCGCCCACCCAAGTCGCAACGTACCCAGGGCATTTTCATCCCTGTCGTTGGCGGTGCGCCAAGTTGGCCTGGCGATTCGTGCCTGGCGGGCGAGGGGAGCCGCACGAAACGCCATCCATACTACCCGGGAGAGCCGGGAGAGCCCCGGAAGTATGCCTGCTCGGCATCGTATCCGACGCGCGTCTGTTCAAGGTCGGCCATGGCGGCGGCGAGGAAGCGCTCGGGGGTATCGAACGTTTCGCGCCAGGCAACGCAACCCGCCCAGGCGCGAACGTAGAGCGGGGTACCATCCGCCCCACGCGCATAGGGCGAACTGCCTATGGCCGTACGCAGGCGGTCGGTGAACATTCTCGCACCGTCGTATCCGGATTCCGTGAGAATGACAACGAAGTGCGTGGCGTCGAGCCGGCACGCCAAGTCTGCCGCGCGGAAGTTGCTCGCGATGGAGCTGGCGATGAACGTTGCTGGCGAAGGAGGCAACGGGTGCGTTTCGGTGGGTCGAAACGCAGCGACCTTGACATCGAAGACGGCCAGGGCGGTGCGATCGCCATATCGCTGGCAACGGCCGACCTCGCGTACGAGGAGTTCCATAAGATGATTGACGCTCGGCAGGCCGGTGGTTGAGTCCAGGAGGTGTGACCCGACGGCAGGCGTGTCGATGGGCACGGGAACGGTCTTGTCGGCGCCGGTCTTGTGCTTTCGGAGCATCATGAAAGTACGCTCCAAAAGGCCGGAGCAATGCCCAGGCCCACAATGGCGTTCCCCGGTGTCAAAAGGAACGCGGCTACCGCCGTGACGGCGACGGCCGAGACGAGCATGACGGTGCGGTCGAGGATACGTGCCTTGTCGCGGTCCACGTCAGGCCACTGACGGTCCATCTTCGTCTCTCTTCAGCCAGAGTAAGGGCGGCCCGGGATGGACCGATTTGTGTTCGGAGAGCTGTTGGTCCGCGGCAGCAAAGAGTTCACTCGCCGTACAACCGACGCCGCTGGCGACGCCAAACGTCACCGTCACGGGAATGTCGCCGTCCCATTCGCCCGTGTTGAGGCGTTCGATCGTCTGGGCGATGCGGCGCGCGACGAGGCGGCCAAGGTCGAGGTCACCGTCAGGGATGATCACACCAAAGTCGTCCCCGCCAATGCGGGCAGCGAGATCCGACCCGCGAATGGAACG
>JAYUAG010000283.1:0-4474 GCA_043741475.1 Thermoflexaceae bacterium
GCCCGTCCGATCGGCCGGGCTGTGCCACAGGCGATCCCGCCCGTGCTGAACATCCGCCGCGCTTCTTCTGGCGCCATCAGGCCGCCCATCAACGAGTTCTGCGTCGCGATCATCACACACCAGCCGGCGGAGCCGTCCGCCGCGGAGACGATCTCGACCACCCTCGCCGACGTCATGGGGTCGCAACCGAGACCGCCGAAGTCGGGATGGACGAGCGTGTGAAAGAGGTTCGCGCTCCGCATCTCGGCCACGAGGTCTGCGGACAGGTGGCGCTCCCGTTCGGTCTCAGGCGCCGCCTCGCGTATACGAGAGGTGAGCGTCTCCGCCGCCTCAATGGCGGGGTGCGCCGGCTGGCTATTGGTTGGCATTCTCATTCCTCCTTGGGAGTTCGCACTGAATCCTGACTGCGGAACGCATCTTACGGGCTGCACAGCGATTCGAGGCGGAGCACGGTGCCGGCGGCCCCACGCGCTCCGGCGTACGCTTCACGCTCTTGCCCGGAACCCAGAGGCCCGTGCAGGGGTAGCCCGAACCAGACGGTCACGGAGCGGGTGTCACACAGCCCCGGGAGACGGTCGAGCCCGTCGCCGGGTATGGTCGCCGCAACCCGATTGCTGACGCCCGCGGTTCGGCATCCTGCCACCCAGGCTCCAGCCGCGGCCGAGAGGCGCGCCAACGCTGCACACACAACCGTGAACCTCACCCTCGTTCCCATGGCGGAGCGTCTCCGGAGTAGGATGCGTCCACGTGTGGGGGACCACCTCACAGGCAGCAATGGCGACGGAGAGAAAAGAAGATGACCGCAACGACAACGATGACGCTCGGAATGGTTGGCCTCGGCCGCATGGGCCTCGGCATGACAAACCGGCTCCGAAAGGCAGGCCACACCATCGTCGGCTACGACCGCAACCCGGACCTGAGCGACGTAAAGTCGCTGGCGGAACTCGTTGCGGCGCTGCCTTCCCCGCGCGCGGTCTGGCTGATGGTGCCCTCAGGCCAGGTGACACAGGATATGTTCGAAGCGATGCTGCCGCTGCTGGCGAAGGGCGACGTCCTCATCGACGGGGGGAACAGCTATCACAAGGATTCGCGCAACCGCGGCGCGACTGCTACCGCCACGGGCGTCCATTTCCTCGATATCGGCACCTCGGGCGGCATTTGGGGGTTCGAGAACGGCTTCTGCCTGATGGCCGGCGGCCCGCGCGAGGCCTTCGACCGCGTCGAGCCGCTGCTCGCCAGCCTCGCGCCCGAGGACGGCTACGCTTACGTCGGGCCGAGCGGCGCGGGCCACTTCTCCAAGATGGTCCACAACGGCATCGAATACGGCATGATGCAGGCCTTCGCCGAGGGCTTCGACCTGCTGAAGGCGGCGGCCGAGTACGGCTACGACCTGGACCAGCTGGCGAACCTCTGGCAGCACTCGAGCGTCGTCCGCTCATGGCTGCTGGAGTTGCTCGCGGACGCGTTCGGCAAGGACCCGGGCCTCGACGCCCTCAAGTCATACGTCGATGACTCGGGCGAAGGCCGCTGGACGGTGCTTGAAGGGGTCGAGCGCGGCGTGAACGTCGGCGTGCTCGCGCAGGCACTGTTCGCGCGCTTCACGAGCCGCCAGGAGAACCCGTTCGCGATGCGCGTCGTTGCGGCGCTGCGGAACGAATTCGGGGGCCACGCGGTGAAGAAGTCATGAGCCTGGACCAGCCTGAGGACCAGGACATCGTCATCGTCGGGGCGACGGGCGACCTGGCGAAGCGCAAGCTGCTGCCCGCACTCTGGAACCTCCACCTTGGCGGGCTGCTCCCCGAACGAGGGAAGATCGTTGGCTACGCGCGCGGCGCTTCCTCGGACGAGGAGTTCCGGGCGTCGGCGGTGGCAGCCGTGAAGGAATTCAGCCGGAACCCCATGGACGAGGCGCAGTGGCCGTCGTTCGCCGACCGGCTGGTCTACTGCACCGGCAGCGTCGAAGGCTACGCCGGCATCGCCGCCCGCTGCACGCTGCCGCAACGGCTGATCTACCTGTCCATCCCGCCTTCGGCCTTCGGCGCGACGATCACGGGACTCGCCGAGGCGGGCCTCGTCGAAGGCACAAGGCTGGTGGTGGAGAAGCCCTTCGGTCACGACCTCGCGAGTTCGCGCAAGCTTACGGAGACGATCCACTCCCACTTCCAGGAAGTGCAGGTCTTCCGCATCGACCACTACCTGGGGAAGGAAACGGTGCAGAACATCCTCGTCTTCCGCTTCGCGAACGCGATCTTCGAGCGGCTCTGGAATCGCGACAACATCGATCACGTCGAGTTCACGGTGGCTGAGGCAATCGGGATCGAGGGCCGCGGCGCCTTTTATGAAGAGACGGGCGCACTCCGCGACATCCTCCAGAACCACGTCTTCCAGGTGCTCTCGCTGCTCACCATGGAGGCGCCCTATTCGTTCAAGGCCGAAGCCGTGCGCGACGAAAAGGGCAAGCTCTTCCAGGCGATGCGCCCGCTCAATGTGTCCGACCTCGTGCGCGGGCAGTACACGCGCAACGGCGCCGCCGGCTACGAAGTGATCGGCTATCGCGAGGAGACGGGCGTCGCGCCGGAGTCACAGACGGAGACCTTCGCGGCGTTGCGGCTGCACATCGACAACCTGCGCTGGGCGGGGGTGCCGTTTTTCCTGCGCACGGGGAAACGATTGCCCGTGCGGCACACGGAAGTGGTGGTCACCTTCCGGGAGGTGCCGATCCCGTTCTTCCGGAGCGCAGGAGTGGACACGCTCCACCCCAACCAGCTGGTGATTTCGATCCAGCCGGAGGAGGCGATCAGCCTGCGCTTCCTCGCGAAGGTGCCGGGGCCCGAGATCCAGGTCCAGGCCGTCGAGATGGACTTCTCCTACGGCGAATCGTTTGCGGCGAAGCCGGCCGAAGCCTATGAGCGGCTGTTGCACGACGCGATGGATGGCGACCATACCCTCTTCGCACGCAGTGACAGCGTTGACCGCTCGTGGGAGGTGGTGGAGCCGATCATCTCCGGCCCGCTGCCACCGGTGGAGTTCTACCCGGCCGGGACGTGGGGGCCCTCCGGGGCGAACCGCCTGGTCGCACCACGAAGCTGGCGGCTGCGGTGAACCGCGAGCTCCACGTCGTCGACGACGTGGCGGCCGCCGCGGAACAGCTGTTCCTCGAACTCGCGCCGCGAACCGTGGCCCTCGCCGGCGGTTCGACGCCGAAGGCGTTGTATGAGCGGCTGGCGGTCGTCGACTACCCCTGGCACGCGACCGAAGTGTTCTTTGGCGATGAGCGTTGCGTGCCTCCCGATCACCCCGATTCAAACTACAACACGGCGAACGCCGCACTGCTCTCGAAGGTGCAGGCGCGCGTGCACCGCATGCGCGGAGAGTCACCGGACGGCGCCGCCCTCTACGAGGACGCGCTCACCAGCGTCTTCGGCCCCGGCATTCCCGAGTTCGACCTCGTACTCCTTGGCCTCGGAGAGGACGGCCACACAGCCTCGCTCTTCCCTGGCGACCCGGCCCTCGACGTGACGGACCGGCGAGTCGTGCGCGTCGTCCGTCCGGACTACGAGCGGCTCACGCTCACGCTGCCGGTGCTCTCGGCGGCGAAAGTGGCGCTCTTCCTCGTAACCGGGGCGAACAAGGCTCGGCGCCTGCGCGAGCTGCTGGACGAAGGCGACATCCCCGCTGCGCGGGTGCTCGCGCGGCGCGTGCTGGTCGTGGCCGACCGTGACGCCGCGCGGTAGGCCCTCACCCCCCGACCCCCTCTCCCGACTTCGCCGCCGCGGGGGGAGCAAATCGGGCGTGCGCCCTCAACGGCTTCGCGTTTGGACGCGGGTCGGAGGACGAGCCAGGCCGTCGGTGGTCGCCATCGCTCCGCCTCAGGCGCGGGGCCGCACGTCGGCGACCTGGGCCATCAGTTCGATCGCTTCGTCTTGGGTGGTGGTGACGGTGATGCCCGTGAGGCCCGAATCGGCCCACGCCTTGTAGCGTTCGCGGATGCGCGCCGGGCTGCCCGCGAGCGACATCTCGTCGCAGTACTCGTCCGGGATCGCCTCCATCGCTTCGCCCTTGCGTCCTGAGAGGTAGTACTCCTGGATCGCCTTGGCGACGTCGCCATAGCCGCGCCGGACCATCATGTCGTTGTGGAAGTTCTTGTCGCGATGGCCCATGCCACCGACATAGAGCGCGATCTGGGGCTTCATTTTGCGGAAGGCGTGGCGCACGTCATCGGTGATCGAGACGTTGATGCTGCCCTGGATTTCGAGGTCCTTCCAGCTCTTGCCGCCGCCCGCACGGGCGAACCCTTCGTCGACCCAGGGTTTGTAGGTCGTCATGCTGCCGGGGACGAAGCCGAGCGGCAGCCAGCCATCCGCGATCTCGGCGGTCATCTTGACGTTCGCTTCGGCGCCCGTGCCCAGCCAGATGGGGATGTTGGGGTTCATGTGGAGGATGGACTTCAGCGGCTTGCCGATGCCCATCGCGC
>JAYUAG010000284.1:0-1805 GCA_043741475.1 Thermoflexaceae bacterium
GATGGACAGTTGCATCTTGAAGAGCTGGTCGGCGAGCGCTTCGCTGCGTCGCCTCGAAAAGGGGTCCCGAACCTGAAGGAGCCCGAGCCAAACGGCGAGCGGCCGCCGGGGCGGCCGTCGATCTTCCGGCAGGGGCAGATCGCCTCGCAGTTACACGACTCGAAATAGCTTCCGCGAATCGACCAGCTCACACGAGGAGCCTACCTCCTCGCACGCCGCGCCCCGCAAGTCGGCTGAACCCCGGGTCGTCTCAGGTGGTCGTCGGGCGAGAAGCGCCGACTGACAGCCGCAGGAGCCGGGTCGGAACGCACGCAAACCAGGATTATGTCTTTGCGTTGTGGAAGCGCCCCCGCTCCCTTCCTCCCATGTGTCGCCTGCCATTTCGTCCCGCCTTGCGGCGATGAGAGTGGCCTACGGTCCGGGAAGGACGAGCTTCCCGTCGATGTCGAGGCGGGCGAGTTCGCGACCTTCGGCGTTGCGCGCGATGAACCATGTCGGGCGGGGCTCCGTCAGAGGCGGCTGTAGGTCTCCCGCTGACCCGCTGTTCGGGGTTTGGATCGCGATGAACCACCATCCGTTGGCCACTGTCGCGGCGTGGGTCTGTCCGTCGCTGGTGCGCACCTCGATGGCGGTGACCGCGTCGCCCGTTCGGCCGAAGTAGCCGGCGTATCCCGGGCCGCCGAGGCCGGAGACGCCGAAACCGCCGCATGAGGACAGGGGCGGCAGCCCAATCGCCGGATCGCATTCGCCTCCTCCCCCGCTGGCGCGGCCGTTTCTGTCGAGCCACAGCGCGTCTGTCGCGTAGGGAGTCCGACCGGTGTAGAGCGCCCAGGTCCCGGTGTCGTTTTGGGTTGTCAGGACCCGTCGGATCGTCTCGCGCGGGATCTCGACGGTTACGTTCTTGGTGGTGCGGTGATCAGGTTGGTGCAGCCGGGCCTGTTCGATCCAGGCAGGCAGGCTTGCCGGTGGCTCCCCGGCGGAGAGAGGAACCGTGCCGTACGGCTGCGTATCTGCGATGCGCAGCTGCGCGCCGATGGGTTGGTCGCCGAGCTGGTCGACGAGTTGGGTTGCGGTCGCGTTGCGGCCAGGTTGCACAACGAGTGCGTCACTGTGCTGCGCGTCGGTTGTGGCGAGTTGGAGTGTCCCGATGATGTTCGCCCCGTAGCGTCGGTCGACAGCGATCAATTCCCCGGAGGTGTGGTCGCGCAGCGCGCGAACCTCGGCGGCCTGCAATCCGACGCGAACACGCTCGAGCGATGCGGACTTGATGTCGAGCACAAGTCGCTGTCCATCTGCGCGCACGGCCGCGATGTCGACGGATCGGATGACCGGGGCATCGCGCACGACCAGCGTCGCGGTGCCTTGCTCGTCCGCTGCGAGGAGACGAAGGCCGGCCGGAATCGGCACGACATCGAGTGGGTGTGAGGGGCCCGAGGAACGAAGGATCTCGCGGGTCCGCTCAGCCGAAGCGCGATCGAGATGAAAATCGGGGAGACCCGCGACCGGGCCGTCCTTCTGGGAAAGGAGGGTGTACCCGGCGACGCTGCCGTCAGGCGCCGCATTCGCGGAAAGCACGGCCCGAAGGTCGCCGCTGGTCGTCACTCTCGCGACCTGCACGGCGGGGATGTCGAAGACATCCACGCCTGCGAAATCGAGGAAGGTCGGGACGTTAGGGCCCCATTCTTTACCAGCGGGCAGGGTCAGACGAAGTTCGCCATCAGCGATTCGCTCGACGCTCAGCCCGGCAACGTCGCGCGAGCGTCCCCGCGCTTCGATCGCTGCGATGGCTCGGTCCGTCGCCTCTT
>JAYUAG010000285.1:0-1804 GCA_043741475.1 Thermoflexaceae bacterium
CGCGATGCGCAATACATGCTGCGCGCGACGCACGTCGTCAACCTCGCGCAGACCGCCGCGCTCCGTGCGATGCGCGCCACGGGCAAGAGTGGCCTGTCGATCGGCACCGCGTTCAACATGTCGCCGATGTACCCGAAGACCGACAGCGCCGAAGATCGCGCCGCGGCCGAGCGCCGTCACGCGTTCACGAACGTCTGGTTCCTCGACCCGCTGGTGAACGGCACGTATCCGGTCGCGTACCTCGAGCAAGAGAAGACGCTTGCGCGCATGGACATTCGGCCCGGCGACATGGAGTTGATCAAAGACAAGCTTGACTTCATCGGCATCAACCTCTACACGCGCACCATCATCCACGCCGACGATCGCGACCGGAACATGGGCGCGGGGCAGTCGCAGGGCGAGGGGCCGCGCACGGCGTTCAACTGGGAGGTGTGGCCCGCCGCGCTCTACCAGATGATCAAGCGCGTCGATGCCGATTACGGCCAGCCGCCGATCTACGTCACCGAAAACGGCTGCTCGTACCCGGCCGCGCCCGGCGCCGACGGACGCGTGCACGATCAGGAGCGCATCGAGTTCTACGACGGCTACATCGGGCAGGTGGGGCGGGCGATCGATGAGGGCTGCGACGTGCGCGGCTACTACGCGTGGACGCTGCTCGACAACTTCGAGTGGGCGACGGGCTTCAGCCAGCGCTTCGGCCTGACGTACACCGACTTCGACACGCTGAAGCGCACGATCAAAGACAGCGGCTACTGGTTCCGCGACCTCATTGCGAAGAACGAGATCGCGTACGACGAGACGCTGGTGTAACGCATCGTGCGGTGTTTTGCTTGGAGGCACCGCGACCGGCTCCGGTGTGGCAGCGATGCGCATCGGACACGTCGTAGGTGTCGTATTCACAGAGGTTGTTGACAGATTCTTGAGACGGGGGGACGGTGTCCGAGTGCGGCGTGTGGCCTGGAGTGATTGTACCCGTGTTGAAAGGAAGTGAGTGCGCGCAGGCGTTGATCGTTGCTGGCGTAGGGCCGGCGGTAGGCCCATTCGCGTAGCAAGGTCTGGATGACGCGCTCGGCCTTGCCGTTGGTCTGCGGCCGATAGGGACGCGTACGTTTGAGCGTGATGCCGTGACGCGCAGCGACCTCGTAGAAGGGACGCGAGCGGTAGTTCAGGCCGTTGTCGGTGAGGATGCGTTCCACGCGGATCTGGAGCCCGGTGAAATGGGCGAGGGCCCGTTCCAGGAAGGCTGCCGTCGTGACACCGGTCTGGTCGTCGAGCGCCTCGACGTACAGGTAGCGGGTGTAGTCATCAATCGCGACGTGCACGAAGTCGTGACCGGCACCCCTGCGGCGACGGACGTGCTGCGACGGTGTTTCCAGCCAGCGGCCGCCGCCATCGGGAATCCGCCACAGCTGGTTCACGTCCAGATGGAGCAGCTCGCCGGGCGTGGACCGCTCGTAGCGAACCACCGTCCGTGTGATGCGGTCGAGTCGGTCGAGGCGGTTCATGCCCAGCTTCTTCAGCCTCCGGTAGACCGTCGACGGGGCGCAGCCGACCGCGGCGGCGATCCGCGCCGGACCGTCGCCCGTGGCGCGACGCAGTGCCTCGATCTGGGCGTACACGACGGCGGATAACGCCGCAGGAAACGACTGCGGCCTGGAGGGGCGATCGGCCAGGCCGGCGTCGCCCAACGCGTCGTAGCGAGCCAGCCATTTGTACGCACACGCACGCGAGATGCCCGCCGCGTACGCCGCGTGGGCGACGCACCAGCCGTCGAAGACCACGCGCCGTACGAGCAACCGCCTTG
>JAYUAG010000286.1:0-4463 GCA_043741475.1 Thermoflexaceae bacterium
CAAAACCCGCCCCGCAATGGTCCGCCCAGGGGCACGGACCATCCCAAGGATGGCCGCGGCGAGAGTGCTCTTGCCGCTCCCGGAAGGACCGACCAGCACCAACAACTCGCCCCGCTCAACCGTGATGCTCAACGCATCCAAAGCAAGGACGTGATCTTTGCCGCCATAGGCGACTGTCAGAGCTTCGATTTGGAGCAACGGCGTGTTGACGTCAGGCTCCAGTGAACGGCTGCCGCTCCGTCTGCGACTGGCCTTAAGCCGCCAGTAGCCCGCGCGTAGCCGGCGGTCTGTTCGGTCTTCCAGCCCAAATCCGATGAAGGCGAAGGCAACGACGGTCAGACCGATGCACAGTCCGGGTGGTACGACCCACCAGAGCCATGCATCGGAGACGGACGCGCCGCGCGCATTCGCGTAGAACAAGATGTTCCCCCAGCTTCGCGATGTTGGGTCCCCGAGACCCAGAAAGCTCAGCGACGACTCAAAGACTACGGCCACCGAAACGGCGCGGACGAATTGAGCGACGACGACCGGCAAAGCCCCTGGCAGTACGTGTCTCAGAAGCAGATGAAGCGGCCCGGCGCCCATCGAACGAGCGGCGTCCACTGGTCCGAGCCTGGAAATGGCGAGGGTCTGTGACCGGATTTCTCTCGTCGCGCGGGGCGAGACGATGAGGCCCGTAATTGCCGTCAAGGCGGCGCGGCCAGGGTCAAAGAATGTGCTCAGCACCAGCAGAAGCGGGAGAAGCGGCACAGCGAGCACAAGATCAACCGTCCGCATGAGGACGGCGTCCAACCAGCCGCGGAAAAATCCCGCTGCTAGGCCCGCAACGGTCGCCGTCAACGTTGCCAACACCGCGGCGCCGATACCGACGCCGAGCGACACTCTCGCTCCGAAAATCAGTTGGCTGAGCAGGTCTTGACCGAGGTCGTCTGTGCCCAGCAGGTGGTCCCGCGAGGGTTCTGAAAACGGTGGAGCGACCTGGCTTTCGGGGTCGTAGGGCGCCAATAGGGGAGCACCAAGAGCCGCGAGCACGAGCATGGCCAGCAAAGCGGCGCCGATGGCTGTCAGGACCTTCGCCGCGCGGGGCGCGGGCCCGGCGGGGGACCAGGCGTTCATCGCCAGGCTCACTCTCGCGCCTCACGGACGCGTGGGTCGAACCGCTCATAGAGGAGGTCGGAGACCCAGTTCGCCGCAATGACGGTGACCGTAAACAGCAGAAACGCTCCCTGCAGCAATGGATAGTCCCGGGCGCGGATCGCATCGAACACGAGCCTACCCACTCCCGGATACGCGAACACCGTTTCTACCACGACCACGCCGCCGGCGAGGGCCCCAAGCGTTAGAGTAAAACTCGTAAGGACCGGCAACATCGAGGCACGCAGCGCGTGGCGAAAGAGCACGGCGCGCGTCGATAAGCCCTTCGCCTGGGCGGTTTGAATGTAATCCTCACCGAGGCTGGACGTGACCGCTCCTCGCGCGACCAAGAACGGCTGACCCACCGTTGCCAGGACGATCGCCGTCATCGGCATGACCAGGCGCTTGCCCACCTCGCCTACGGCGTTCAATCCCTCGGCACCCCCGGGCGGGAAAGCGCCGAACGACGGCAGCCAGCCCAGTTTGAGCGAAAACACGGCGACCAAAAGCATGCCCACCCAGAACGCCGGCATCGCCTCGACCAACAGTATCCCCGCCATGACGCTGCTCTCCCTGGGGCGGCCGCGGTTCCACGCCGCGATGGCGCCCAGCGCCGTGCCTGCCACGACGCTTATCACCGCGGCCGGCAGGGCGAGGAGCAAGGTCCACCCCACTCGCTCGGCAAGCAATCCGCTCACAGGCTTCCCGTACCGGATGGAGTTGCCGAGGTCCGCCGTGGCGATCCCGCGAAGGTAGTCGAAATACTGCACCGGGAGCGGTGCGTCCAGGCCAAATTCCTTGCTCGCTGCTTTCCGCTGCGCCGCGCTGAGCGTTGCCACGTCGTCACCAAGGATGTAATCGAGAGGATCGCCTGGGGCCAATCGGGGGAGAGCAAAGTTTAGGGTGAGGGCCGCCCAGACGGTGATCGCAAGCGGGACCACCCTCGCGGCGATGGTCCGGGCGTTCACGGACCGGGATCGCGGACCGTGACACCCTGCCGCGCTTCGGACGGCAGGAATGACCACTTGTTCACGATCCCGTATCCGGCGCTCTCCACCCAGCTGTCGAACGCTCCCTGGCGGAACGCCCAGTGTTCTTCCGGGTAGTACAACGCGAGGCTCGTGGGCCGCTCGTTGAAGAGGGTTTGCATCCGGAACAGTACGTCCAATCTGGCGTCCTTGCTCGAGCTAGCGACGTACTCCTTCCTCAGCGCGTCCATTTCCGGATACGGAAGCCCTTTCTTCCAGAGGTAACCTGACCCCTGAGAGACTACGAACTGGTCGGGGTCAGCCACGCCGTGCGGCCCGATCTCCGCGAGATAAAACTCGAATTCACGCGAGCCGAAAAGCTTCGTGATGGCGGTTGGGTCCTCGCTTTCCACAGTAAGGGACACGCCAGCAGAGGCGAACTGGCGAGCGAGTAACTCCGCTACCCGCAACAGTGCGGGCTCAGTCGCCGCCACCTTCAATGTGAACGCCAGCTTGCGGCCGGTCGGCGACTCACGGACGCCATCCCCATCCCGAACTACCAGGCCCGCTTCGGCAAGCATGATCCTGGCCCGTTGCCGGTCGAAGGGAGCCGAGTTCTTAGGGTTGGTCCAGCGAGAGTCCGGGTGCGGGTAGCCGTGGCTGGCAGCCCGTCCTTGCCCGAGGAGAACCGTATCCACCAGGGCCTGGCGGTCGATTGCCAGTGAGAGCGCGAGCCGGACCGATGGGTCGTTAAGTGGCGCCCGTTCATAGTTCAGCCTTAATTCAACAATCGAGAGAGCCTGTGTCTTCACCACCTTGATCCCCGCCGCACGCTCGAACTGCGAAAGCAACTCAGGTGGTAACGGGCGAGCGGACGCGTCGATCTCGCCCGTGCGCAACGCCACGAACATCGCTGACTGGTCGGGAATCACGGGGAACACCAGTTCATCCACCAGCGGGGCTCCCATGAAATAGTTACGGTTTGCCTCAAACCGGTACCGCTGCGCGGGGGAGTAACCGACGAGCTTGTAGGGGCCCGTGCCAATCGGCAGTGCGCTGAAGTTTCGCGGCTCTGTTACCCCCTGCCAGATGTGCTTTGGCAGGATGGGGAGGTCCGCCATGGTGACGTCACGAAAGGTTGGACAGGGAGTGGCGCAGCGGAAGCGAAGTCGATAGTCGTCGAGGGCCTCGATCCCCTCGATCCGCGGCACTTCGCTCACGTGGTGCGTGTAACGGTTGGCCGGACCATCACGGAAGTACTCAAAGGTGAATTTCACGTCCGCCGCGGTGAACGCCTCTCCGTCCTGCCACTTGACGTCGCGCCTCAGCGTTACCTCCCACGTTTCCGCATCCACAGCGGTGGCTCTGTCCGCCAACCATGGACGCGGCGAATCCACGTAGGGAGACGGAGCGAACAGTTTGTCGTACACCAGTTCCATCAAAAAATCGAAGCGCGCATCGCTGGTGTAAATGTTCAGTGGGCCGGCGTCTTGCGCCACGCCAATGACGAGGCGCGAAGTGTGTCCGCCGCCCTGCGGAGCTACGGGTTCAGCAGAACTGCCGCAGCCGAAGGCCAATATGGCCGCCGCCAGCATCCCTACGGCGACACCGGCGCCCGCCGGTGCCTTACAACGTCTCATTCGCGAGTTGCAGGTGCCGCAAGGTATAGTATTTCAGGTTCGCGCGGCACCGCTCATCGATCGCTTCGCAAACCCAACTCCAATGCAGCGACACCCAGTCACCCGGCTTTACGTCGTCTGCGAACCCATGTCCCGCGAATTGTCTGGTCACGCGCTGCTGCTCTGGCGCCCCCAGGCAGAGCGCGCCATCGACGATCGTCAGAGGCTGCCTCGCGACAACCAATGAAGTCGCATCCCCCGAAACGACTTGGCCCCAACTGATTCGGCACTCGTCCATCGTCTCCAACGAATGGCCCAGTTCGCCTGCGCGGGTGTGCACGTCAAACACGTGAAAGTTGTGGTGCGGTCGCGCCCCGCGCGGCGCCTTGCCAGCAACCAGTTCGAGCACTTTCGGGCTGAGGTTCTTCGCGAAACGCTCTCGCAGCGAGGCATAAAGTCCTGCTACCTCGACCCGGTCGAGCAGTTCGTTGCCGAGCCAATACGCCTCCACGACCCGCGCGTCGAACGGGTCGGCGATTCCGTTTTCACGCGCAATGAGCGCGAGATAAGGCAATGCGCCGGTGAATTTGCGCAGCGCCGGCAGCGCTCCCGAGCGGCCCTCGCCGGTGACTGCATGTTCGAGAATGGCGTTGCTGTCGTCTCCGCCGCAGTACTGGAGCCGGTTTGGCATGAAGGCGTAGTGCACGAACCGCCGCGTCCCCTCCAGGGTGGGCCGTTCGAT
>JAYUAG010000287.1:0-1798 GCA_043741475.1 Thermoflexaceae bacterium
GTCGTATACCCTCCTCAGACCATGGAGCCGACCATCCAGTACGCCCGCGCGCAGGACGGCGTCGCGCTCGCCACCTTCACGCTTGGCGAAGGGCCGCCCATCGTCTTCATGCCCTACCTCCCCGTCAGCAACCTCGAAATGGAGTGGAGCATTCCCCTTCTGCGCGATTGGGTCGGCTGGTTCGGCGGCCACCGCACCCTCATCCGCTACGATTCGCGCGGCGCTGGCCTCTCCAGTCGTGCCGTCGCCGACCTCTCCATCGAAGCCCATGTCGCGGACCTCGTCGCGGTCCTCGATGCCCATGGCGCACCCCAGACCGATATCGTGAGCGGAAGCTTCGCCGGTCCGATCGCCCTCGCCTTCGCCGCGCGCCATCCCGCACGCGTGCGCAAGCTCGTCCTCTGGTGCACGCACGCCGCTTTCGCAGACGTGGAAGTACGTCTCGGCTCGGCTGCCCGCGAACAGCGCCTCGCCCTCGAACAGCTTGCCGAGGTCGACCAGGAACTCTATCTCCGCACGTGGCTCCATCGCGCCGTTGGCTGGGTCGAAGGCGGGCCCGCCAGCGCGCTCTTCCAGCTCGTCCGTGGAAGCTTCGATGCGGAGACGTTGCCGCGCGCGCTGCGCGCCTTCCGCGCCTTCGACGTCAGCCAGGAACTCGACCAGATCACGGCGCCCACCCTCGTCATGCATCGCCGCGACTTCCCCGGCTCTCACGTCGATGTCGCGCGGGACCTCGCCGCCCGTATCCCGGGCGCGCGTCTCGCGCTCTTTGAGGGCGAGTCCGTCATCCCCTTCATTGGCGATGCCGTCCGCGTCGTCGCCGTGATCGAAGAGTTCCTCGGGCCGGAAGGTGTCACCCGCACGCCGCGCCCGATCCCGGCGGAGGGCGAAGGCGCCGTGCGTACGATCCTCTTCACCGATATCGAAGGCCACACCGCGATGACGCAGCGGCTCGGCGATGCGGCCGCGCGAGACTACCTTCGTCTCCACGAACGCGTGACGCGGGAAGCTATCCGCACCTTCGCTGGCGAAGAGGTGAAGACCATGGGCGACGGCTTTATGGTCTCCTTCGGTTCCGCCCAGCGCGCCCTCGAATGTGCGATCGCGATGCAGCGCGAGTTCGGCCGGCTCGCCACGCTCGGCCAGTTCCCCGCGCGCGTGCGCATGGGGTTGAATGCGGGCGAGCCGATCGCAGAAGGCGGCGACCTCTTCGGGAGCGCCGTTATCACCGCCTCGCGCATCGCCGAACTCGCCGCCGGCGGCGAGGTGCTCGTCGCCAACGTCGTTCGCGAACTCGTCGCCGGCCACGCCTTCACCTTCGAAGACCGCGGCGATACGGCCCTGCGCGGCTTCGAAGGCCGCGCGCGCGTCTACGCTCTCGCCTGGGGATAGGGGATTGAGAGTGGTGGAGCTGGAGGGATTCGAACCCTCTACCTCAACACTGCCAGTGTTGCGCTCTCCCAAGTGAGCTACAGCCCCAGGAACCAGACCTCAGCGATGGTAGCAGCGCGGCCTATGCACGGGCAACGCGCGCTGGCGCTACTTGCGCGTCCGCGGGTCGAGCGCGTCCCGCAAGCCATCGCCCAGGAAGGTGAAGCAGAGCATAAGAATGGCAATCACGATTGCCGGCCAGATCAGCTCGATGCTGTGTGTCTGGATCGAATCCCGGCCCCCGGAGATGAGCGTGCCGAGGCTCGAATCGGGCGCGGGCACGCTGAAGCCGATGAACCCCAGCGCCGCTTCCGCAAAGATCAGGGCGGGGATGCCAAAGGTCACCGAGACCACAATCGAGCTCAGC
>JAYUAG010000288.1:0-10315 GCA_043741475.1 Thermoflexaceae bacterium
GCTCCTCGCCGGTGGCCTCCATGAAACTAAGCGCACTCGCGAGGTGGATAGCATCGAGCGTCCTGATATGGGTCGCGAACGGCTGAGACGCGCGTTGGAGGATTCGTCGGGTTAGCCTGATCCGCTTGATTCGCCGCTCGATGAAAGCCAGTCGTTCAAGGCTTAGGCCGAGCGCCTGATCACTCATTCTTCGCTCAAGGTGAAGCCGATAGAGCGTCCTGCGTACTTCGACACGAAGCAGCTCACTGGCGCACACCGAGGTCCATTCGGCCCCATACACTTGTCGATGTGGGTTGTCCAACTACCTCGGGAACGACAATCGAGGAATCGGTGTAGACCGTCACCGGTCGCCCCGCAGTTCGAGAAGGATGGCGACGGGGTCGGCATCGCCGATCAAAGGAATTGGGCGCCCTAGCAGGATGTCCGCCGGTGAGCCTTCGGCTTCGGTGATTTCGAAATCGTCGAGTTCGTCGTCGATCGGGACGATGCGCGCGATCGGTGTGTTCCGATCACACACGATGATGGTCTCGCCACGGCGTACGCACGCGAGGTTCTCGGATAGGTGCGCCTTGAGGTCGGCGATCTTTATGTGTTTCATGGTTCTATCCGGAAAGCCAATATTCGTGTAGGTGGTCATCGATCGCCACGGAGGTCAAGGAGCACGGCGACGGGGTCAATCGGCCGTAGGAGTGGAAGCGGATCCCAGCCGGCGAAATCGGCCGGCGAGCCTTCGGCTTCCGTGATCTCGAAGTCGTCGTTTGGGTCGTCGATCGGGACGATACGCGCGATCGGTGTGTTCCGGTCGCAGACGACGATGGATTCGCCTCGACGAACCGCGGCCAGGTTCTCGCTCAGGTGCGCTTTGAGGTCTGCGATCTTTATCTGGCTCATAGTCTCATCGTGACCATAGCTGACTCATTGGTCAAGCTCCAATCGTCCGTGCCACGAGTGGCCAATAGACTCACCGCGACTGTGGCAGCAGCCACCCCGCGTCGCCCGGATCGCGCCATGCGGACGATGGCTCTCCGAAGGCGAAGTTGAGCGGTCGTCCAGATTCAGGCAGCGAGCGGTATAACCCGCGGTGGCTCCAGCCCCACCGGCGCCGGCTGCGGCTCGCCGATAGCGTAGCCCTGAGCAAAGTCCACACCGAACTTCTCCAGCAACCGCATCGTCGCCTCGGTGGTCACGTACTCGGCGATCGTCTGCTTGCCGAGCGCCTTCGCCATGTGGCTGATCGCCTTCACCATCTCCTGGTCGGCCGTGTTGTGTTCGAGGTCGCGGATGAAGCTGCCGTCGATCTTCAGGTAGTCGACGGGCAGTTCTTTCAACATCCACAGTGACGAGAAGCCCGTCCCGAAGTCGTCGAGGGCGAAGCGACAGCCGAACTCTCGTAGCCTGCTGATGAAGCGGCGCGCCTCGTCCAGGTCTGCTATCGCCGAGGTCTCGGTCACTTCGAAGGTCAGCTGCGCCGCGTCGATCTTCGTGCGCTTCAGTTCGGCCTGGATCTGGTCGAGGAGCAGCGGGTCGGCGAACGCCTGGCCGGAGAGGTTCACTTCGAGCCGCAGGTCCTGTCCTCTCGCCGCGTACTCGGCGATCGTCTGCACGGCGGTCTTCGCCACCCAGCGGTCGATGGAGTGGATCAGGCCGGAGCGCTCCGCGACTTCGAGGAAGGGCGTCGGCGCAATCACGGCGCCGTCGCGGTCGATCATGCGCAGCAAGGCTTCGTAGTGCAGGTGGCCCCCGCGCAGGGCGCGGATCGGTTGGAAATGGAGGGTGAAGCGGTCTTCGCGCAGCGCATCGCGGATGCGCTGTTCCCAGGGGAGCCGCCCGCTGAGCGTGTCTGCGGCGGTCGAGGGTGAGAACACCGCGAACCGGTCGCCGTGTTCCTTTGCGCGATACATCGCGTGGTCGGCGCGCACGAGCAGCTCCTCGGCGGTCGAGCCGTGCTCGGGATAGAGCGCGACACCGATGCTGGCGGTGACGTTGAGGCGCTGGCCGCCCGCCACGACCACGTGGTCGCGCACGAGCGAGGCCACCCAGCCAGCGGCGGCGGCGCCATCCTCCGCCGTTGCACCGGGGATGAGCACCGCGAACTCGTCGCCGTGGAGCCTCGCCACGAGCTGGTCTTCATCGAAGGCGTGGCGCAGGCGTCGCGCCAGGCTCGCGAGCAGTTCGTCACCAGCGCGGTGGCCGAGGTTGTCGTTGACGGACTTGAATCGGTCCAGGTCGATGAACAGGACGGCGCCCTGTCCGCCCCGTTCGATCGTCGACTGCGCTGCCTCAGAGAGGGCGAATTCGAAGCTTCGACGGTTCAGCAGGCCGGTTGCAGGGTCAAAGTGAGCGAGCCGCTGGAGCTGTGCCTCGTGGCGCTTGCGCTCGGTGATGTCGCGCGCGATGGCGGAGAAGTACGCGAGCCTGCCGTCATCTCCCCGGTGGGCGAGCACCACCAGGGAAACGGGCATCTCTTCGCCGCCCGCCCCCGTGAGCGCGAGTTCCCCGCTCCACGAGCCGTCGCGCACGGCCGCGGGGACGGCCTGTTCAAGCAGCACCTGGAGGGCCCACTGCGGGACATAGTCAGCGAGCTTCAGTTTGGCTGCCGAATCGAGGTGGCCGAAAAGGCGGCGGCCGGACTCATTCACTTCGAGCAGGCGCCAGGCGGTGTCGACGGAGATGACGATGTCGGTGGTGGCGGAAACGATCCCGGCGAGCCGCGAGCGCGAGGCTTCGATCCGGCGCCGCTCGCTGATGTCCCGCACGAGCAAGCCGAAGGAACGTTCGCCCGCGGTTTCCCACGAGGCCAGCGAGAGTTCCGCCGGGAACTTGCTTCCGTCCGCCCTCAGGGCCTCAAATTCCGGCGGCGGTTCTGCGCCGCCCGGCGGCAGGGAGGAACGGAGGTCATCGAAGGCGGCCGTCAAGCGGGCTTCGTCTTCCGCTACGAACAGGGATGAGAAGAGCCGGCCAACGACATCGCCCGGGGCCCGCCCGAAGATGCGTACTGCTCCGGAATTCCAGAGCGTGATCCTTCCCGCCGCATCCGTTGTGATGATGCCCTCGGCCGCGGCATCGGTGAACGACCTGAATCTCGCTTCCGATTCGCGAAGTTGAGTCGTGCGCGCGGCTACGCGCTGTTCGAGATGGTCGCGCGCGTTTGCCAGTTCGTGGTTGAGGTGGGCGACGTCGAAGTGCACCAGGGTTTGGCGAACGACGGTCGCCAGGCCGACTCCGCTGATGAGGGCGAGGAAGAACCAGTCGTCTGTGAAGCCGCCGAAACGGTCGGCCGCGACCAGCGCAAGGATGGTCCCAACGGACGATGCCAGCGGGACGGCCTGGGCGCTCCAGGCGCCCATCCGGTCGGCGGTGTGGCGCCGCGACGCCGGCGGGCCACAAAGGTAGAACACCGCGGCGAGAGCGAGGAACAGGTGTGCGATCGGCCAGCCGGCGTCGATGATCGAGCCGCCTTCGTACCCGACGGTGATTTCCGCCACGGAGAGTCCGATGTCTGAAAGCGCTGTGATGAAAAAGGAGAGGGCCAACACCATGATGGCCGTGCGCAGTTGCCGTGTTGGCGCTTCCCGTAACCCGACCACGATGGTCGCGATCAGCGCCAGGTCCGTGATCGGGTAGGCCATGCTGAGGGCTTTGTTGAGGAGCGGGGTGCCCGCTTCCTGGTACAGCGGCAGCAGGGCGAAGTGCCAGGTCAGCGCCGTCGCGAGCAGGAACGCGATGAGGCCGTTGGCCGTAACGCGCGCCCAGCCCAGGCGTCCCCACTGGGTCGCGAACGAGAAGAACCCGGCCGCATAGAACGGCGTCGCCGCCAGGTAGGCTACGTCCGCCCACGAGGGGAAGGGGTTCCGGTTGAGCACTACCTCGTAGAGGAACCAGATCGCTTCGCCGGCGGTGTAGAACGCCGACCCCAATCCAATCAGGAGCCAGGCCCTCCGGTGGTTGGTGCGCCGTATGCCTGCCAACAGTGTCGCGACCGTGGCGGCGATGCTCGTCAGCACGGTTGCCGTATCCAGCGCCACCACTGTTGTTCGCGTGGTGAGCGGATCCGCAACGGCGATCAACAGCAGCGCGACCGTGATCAACGCGACCGTGATGATCGATCCGCGCCTGACCCGCCCCGAAGTTGCGGCCGATGAGAAGGCCGCTGTTTCCCGCGTCACTGTTTGATAGTCGGTCTACGGGAAAGGCGCGCGCACCCCTCAGCGTCAGCGAATAGGCTCGAACGCAACATGTGGCGCTAGGCCTTGTGCGCGTGAGCCTCGTCCACCGCCTTCTTGTGGTCGGCGATCACCCGCAACGCGATCTGCGCGGGCACTTCGCCGTAGTGGTCGAATGCCAGTTCGAAGGCGCCCCGGCCCTGCGTGATCGAGCGCAAATCCGATGCATAACGCTGTACTTCCGCCAGCGGCACTTCGGCCTCGACGACGCTCAAGCCGCCGTCCGGGTTGATACCGTGGATCTTGGCGCGCTTTGTATTGAGGTCGCTCACCACGTCGCCAGCGTGCACATCGGGAGCCATGACTCTGATCGTCATGATCGGCTCGAGGAGCGTCGGCGAGGCGCCGCCCACCGCCTCCTTGAGCGCCTGGCTGGCCGCCAGCTTGAAGGCCATTTCACTCGAATCGACCGGGTGGTGCTTGCCGTCGTAGACGGTGACTTCACAGTCCGTGAGTTCGTAGCCCGCCACGACGCCTTCCCGCGCCGTCTCGACGATGCCTTTTTCGACCGCCGGGATGAACTCCTTGGGCACGGACCCGCCGACCACGCGTTCGGCGAACTTCAAGCCGGTCCCGCGGCCGGTGGGGTTCACCTCGATGGCAACGCGCGCGTATTGGCCGTGGCCGCCCGTCTGCTTCCTGTGGGTGTAGTCGGCCGAGGACTTCTTGCCAACCGTCTCACGATAGGGGACGCGCGGCAGCGCCAGTTCGACTTCGACGTTGAACTTGCGCTTCAACCGTTCGACGGTGACGTCCAGGTGGGCGTCTCCGAGGCCAGAGAGGATCGTCTCGCCAGTGCCCGGGTCTCGCGTGAGGCGAAGGCCCGGGTCCTCCTCGAGCAGCCGCTGGAGGCTCGGGCCGAGTTTGTCTACGCCAGCCTTCGAGGTCGGCCGGACGGCCATGCTATAGACGGGGTTCGGAAAACTGATCGCGGGGAGGGTGAATGGCCGCTCCTTCGTGCAGAGCGTGTCCCCGGTCGCGGTGACGGTGAGCTTGGCTACAACCCCGAGGTCGCCGGCCCGCAATTCGCTCACGGGCTCCTGGTGATTGCCGCGCTGGACGTACAACGTGCCCAGGCGTTCGTCCGCGTTGCGATTGCTGTTCCAAAGGTGGCTGTCCGCGGTGACCGTACCGTTCATCACGCGCATGTAGGTGAGGCGGCCGACGTAGGGGTCGGCGGCCGTCTTGAAGACCATCACGGCGACGGGCCCGGCCGCGTCGGCGGTAATGGCCGCGTTGCCGCTGTGGCCGGGGTCGCGGTCCGCGGGCGAAGGACCGCTGAAGGCGATGTTGTGCAACAGCTGGCGGACGCCGATCTGCTTTGCCGCGGAGGCGCAGAGGACGGGAACGATCAGGCCGTGATCGAGGGCATCGTGAAGTACCGTGCGGAGTTCGTCCTCGCTCAGCGCTTCGTCAGCGAAGTATTTCGCCATCAAGTCCTCGTCCGTCTCCACGATCGCCTCGATGAGCGCCGCGCGGAGGGTCGAGGCCTCGTCCTCGAGCTCGGCCGGAATCGGGGCCTCCTCGCCCTTCTCCCCCAGGTAGGCCTTCATGTGCAGGAGGTCCACCACTCCCCTGAACGTCTCGTGGGCGCCGATCGGCAGCTGCATCGGCGCGATCTTCGCGCCCCAGCGGGCGCGGCAGGCCGCGAGCACTGTCTCGAAATCCGCGTTCTCCCGGTCCATCCGGTTCACGACAATCATCCGGGGCAGGTTCCAGCGCTCCGCCACCTGCCAGACACGGTCGGTCCCCACTTCCGGCCCTGAGACGGCATCGACCACGACGCAGGCCAGGTCCGCCGCCGAGGCGCCACCGATCACCTCGGAGACGAAATCGGCGTAGCCCGGCGTGTCGATCAGGTTGACCTTGCGGCCCTCCCACTCGAGCGGCAGCAGCGCGAGGTTCAGGCTGAACTTGCGACGGTGCTCGTCTTCGTCGTAATCGCTGGCGGTGTTGCCGTCCTGGATGCTGCCCATGCGCGACACGGCCCCGGCCACGTACAGCGCGGCTTCCCCGAGGGTGGTCTTGCCGACGCTGCCGTGGCCGATCAGGACCACGTTGCGGATATCTCCGGTCCCATAGACTTTCATTGAAGGCGCCCTCCCCGTTGATCTCCGCTCGGCCAGCTCGCGCGATCGATTAGACGTGACCCGTGAGTTCGACCTGACCGTTGGGGCCGATTCTACGCATGCGGCAGCGGTTGTCGCACTTGTGGTGACAGACTGGGCTTGCCCGAACCTGTCGGGCGTCTTCGGCGCCACGCGGTATCGCTCGCCGTTGGGGCCGGAGCACGCTAGACTTCCGGGACATTCGCACGGATGTTCGACGTGTGACCACGCGTACCTATGTAGCCCTGGACATCGAAACCACTGGCCTGGACCTCGAACGCGACCGCGTCACCGAGGTTGGCGCCGTGCGTTTCACCGCCGATGGCGTAGAACTCGCCACCTTCAGCACGCTCGTCCATCCGGGCCGCGAGATCCCCGCCTTCGTGGAGCAGCTCACGGGCGTGACCAACGAGGCCGTGCGCGACGCCCCCCGCTTGCTCGATATCGCGCCGGACCTGCAGGCGTTCGTCGGCGAAAGCGTGATTGTCGGCCAGAACATCGGCTTCGATCTCGCCCACCTGCGCAAGGGCGGTGTCACTTTCCGCAACCCGTCGGCGATCGACACGGCTGAGCTCTCCCGCCTCCTCATGCCCGCGCGCCAGCCCCGCGGGTTGATGGAGCTGGCGGCGACGCTCGGCGTGGAAGCCTCTGAGCACCACCGCGCCTTGCCGGACGCGCGCACGGCGGCGGCGATTCATGTCGCGCTCGAAGCCCGCGCCCGCAGCATCGACCCTAACACGCGCCTTCAGCTCGCGCGCCTCCTCTCGCTCCACAACCTTGCCCTGGCCGAGAGCATCGCCGGCAGCGACTGGGAAGACCTGCCCGTCACCGAGCGAGCCCTGCCGTCCGTGCGTCCCGCGCTCTCGCTGCCGGCGCTGGCGAAGCGGGAGAACCCTGCGCCCGTCGCCGCGGGCCGTGTCCGCGAAGTCCTCGCCGCGGGCGCGCACGTGCTCGCTGGGTTCGAAGAACGCCCCGAGCAGGTGGAGATGGCGGACGCCGTGCGGCGCGCGATGGGCGGCGGCCACTGGCTGATGGAAGCCGGCACGGGCGTGGGCAAGTCGCTCGCCTACCTCGTGCCGGCGGCCCTGCACGCGCTGACCAACGGCGAACGCGTCGTCATCTCGACGAACACGATCAACCTCCAGGAACAGCTCTTCCAGAAGGACATCCCCGCCCTTCGCCAGATGCTTCGGTCTGCCGGTGTGATCGAGAAGGACGAAGATCTGCGCGCGTCGTTGCTCAAGGGCCGCGGCAATTACCTTTGCCTGCGGCGCTGGACGGCGAGCTATGCCGCCAGCCTGGGCGACCCGGACTTCGCCCGCCTGGCCGCTTCCATGCTGCTCTGGCTCCCTGAAACCGAGACGGGCGACCGGGGCGAGCTGAACTTCTCCCACAACGACTGGCTCACGTGGCAGCGCTTCTCTGCCCAGGATACGGACTGCCTGCAGCGGCCCAACAGTTACGTGAGGGAGTCTCGCTGTTTCCTCCAGCGCGCGCGCAAGGGCGCGGAGTCTGCCCACCTGCTGGTCGTGAACCACTCCCTTCTCCTGGCGGATATCGCCTCCGGCGGGAACGTTCTGCCCCCATACGACCACCTGATCATCGACGAGGCCCACAACCTCGAAGACCAGGCAACGCAGCAATTTGGCGGGAGCGCCAGCCGGCGAATGCTCGCCGAAGCGCTCGACGGACTCTTCCGGCCACGCCAGCGCGAGCAGCGCGAAGGCGGCGTGGTCACGCTCCTGCGGGCCTTCCCCGAGGGCGCCGTCTCGATGGCGGGCGAGAAGCTCCTCCAATCCGTGGCTGGCGCGAATGAACGGCTCGCGCCCTTCTTCGAAGGGCTGGGCCAATTCATGCCCGCAAGCGGCAGCGAGGACGAGCGCCGGCTGGTTGACCGGTCGCTGCGCGCGCAGCCCGGCTGGTCCACCCCGGAAGAGGCATGGCGCGAACTGGACCGCGCCCTCCAGGATGTCGCCGCCCGCGCCCGCGACGCCGCTGATGCCGTGCGCGTTGGTTCGCTCGTGGAAGAACCGGATGCGATCGCGGGCGAGGTTGAGACAGCCGCCCGCAAGGTGGAGGAACTCCGTGGCCTGGCACAACGGCTGATGGGCGCGCCCGGCCCGGAAACGATCGTCTGGCTGGGCCGCGAACGCGACGGCACAGCCTCGCTCAACTCTGCCCCGCTCGATGTCGGCCCGACGCTCTGGGACAACCTGCTCTCGCGCAAGAAAACGGTCGTGGCTACGAGCGCGACCCTCAGCGCGGCCGGCGACATGTCCTACACGGCACGCCGTCTCGGCTTCGAAGACCCGGAAACGCTCCAGCTCGGCTCCCCCTTCGACTACGAGCGGACGACGCTACTGTGCGCCTTCGACGATATCCCGGAACCCAACGACCGCGCCTACGACGACGCCATGGCGGAGGCGGTCGTCCAGCTCGTCCGCGCCTCCCAGGGCCGGGCGTTGGCGTTGTTCACGTCCCACGGCGCGGTCAAGCGCACCGCCGAGCGCGTGCGCACCGTACTCGAAGGGGAGGGGATCAATGTCCTGGCCCAGGGCATCGACGGCCCGCCACGCCAGCTCACCGAGAACCTCCGCACCCACCCGCGCAGCGTCATCCTCGGCACATCCAGCTTTTGGGAAGGCGTGGATGTGCGCGGCGACGCGCTCTCGCTCCTGATCATCGCGCGCTTGCCGTTCGGCGTACCGACCGACCCGATTCACCGGGCGCGCTCGGAACAGTACGACGATCCGTTCGGCGAATACTCCGTCCCCTCGGCCATCCTCAAGTTTCGCCAGGGTTTTGGCCGGCTCATCCGCGACCGAACCGACCGTGGCGTCGTAGCCGTGCTCGACCGGCGTGTGCACGAAAAGCGGTACGGCGCCGGCTTCATCGCGGCGCTGCCGCGCTGCCGCATGCTCAAGGCCGATGTGCCGACCGTCGCACGCAGAGTCGCGGATTGGTTGGCGTGAGCGCGCCGGCTCTCCTGCATAGCCGCTTCCCCATGGAGGGTGAACGCGTACGGCTCGAGTGGGATGTGGGCGCGGCCGAGGGCCGTCTCGTGCGGGTCAGCGACGATGTGGTGGCCGGGGCGTTCCTCCTGGAAGACGAAGGCGATGCACTCTTCGTCCGCAAGCTGGTCGTCGAAGCCCCGTACCGGGGCTATGGACTCGGCTCCGAAGCCGGCCGGCTGCTCCGCGACCTCGCGGAATCAGGACCGTGGGCGACGCTCCGCGCCTGGGCCCACCCGGACCTCGGCCTCTCGGTCTACTTCTGGGTGCGGATGGGCCTCCGCCCCCTCCATGGCGAGGGCCCCGAGGGCGGCATTGGGTTCGAGCGGAAGGTAAGGTAGCGCGGTGCCGACAATCACTATCGAGGGCTACCGCTTCCGCTTCTACTCGTCCGATCGCCTCGAACCGCCGCACATGCATGTGATTCGTGACCGAAGGGAAGCTAAGATTTGGTTACACTCGCTCGAAATCGCGAGGGTTAACGGATATACTGAAGCCGAACTGACTCGGATCATCCGCATCACCCGGGAGAACTTGGCTAGACTCATGGAGGCTTGGGATGGCTATTTCAATCTCTGAGCCCTTGACGGCGGTTGCATGCGGCGCCCGGTTCGACGCCGACCGCCTCATCGTCGAGCTCTCTGACGGCCGGCAGGTCTCGCTGGACACGGCCAGGATTCCCTGGCTCGCGTGGCTCCATCGTGCCTCGCCGGAGCAGCGTCGGCGCTGGGAAATCGAACCGGGCGGCTTCGCGCTGTACTGGCCGGACCTCGACGACGGCGTCGAGGTGGCTCACATCCTCAGCACGAGTGAGATGGCGTAACCGGGCGCGTCGGAACGACCGACGGCCCCCAGACTCCCGCACCTTCCGCATCCCGGGGGAGACAGGTACAGTGACGCCGAAGGAGAGCGAACAATGCCCAGCCCGTTCGACCACGTTAACCATCGCGCGAGCGGCAGCGAAAGACGTTCC
>JAYUAG010000289.1:0-10308 GCA_043741475.1 Thermoflexaceae bacterium
GTTGATCCAACCGGTCGCCGTCGAAGAAGGCTTCCGCTTCGCAATCCGCGAAGGCGGACGCACCGTGGGCGCCGGCGTCGTCACCACCATCATCGAGTAGTTCGACTAGAAGGAGGACGGGCGCTATGGCACGTCAGATGATCCGCATAAAGCTCAAAGCCTACGATCACCGCCTGATCGATCAATCAGCGCGTCAGATCGTGGAGGCGGCTGAGCGCACGGGTGCGGCCGTCGCCGGCCCCGTCCCACTTCCTACCGCAATCGAGAAGTACTGCGTCATCCGCGGTCCTCATATCCACAAGGATGGCCGCGACCAGTTCGAAATCCGCACCCACAAGCGGCTCATCGACATCCTCGAACCAACCTCCAAGACCGTCGACACGCTCATGCGGCTCCAGCTGCCGAGCGGCGTCGACATCGAAATCAAGCTGTAGACGCCATGACTATCGAAGGACTTTTGGGCCGCAAACTGGGAACGCTCCAGCTCTTCGATGAGAAGGGCCGTCTTCGTGGCGCCACCGCCGTCGAAGTTGGCCCCTGCTGGGTCACCGACATGCGCACACCGGATAAGCACGGCTATAGCGCCGTCCAGGTCGGCTTCGACGAGGTCAAGAAAATCAACAAACCCGAAGCCGGCCACCTGAAGCCTTCCGGCAACCACAAACTCCGCCACCTGGCGGAGTTTCGTTTGCTCGGCAGTGAAAGCTACGCGCTCGGCGATCGGCTCGGGGCTGAATTGTTCGACCCGGGCCAGGTGGTTGACGTGACAGCGACGTCCAAGGGTCGTGGCTTCGCGGGCAGCGTAAAACGGCACAACTTCGCCGGCGGCCCCAAGACTCACGGCCAGAGCGACCGCCATCGCGCCCCCGGCTCGATCGGTTCAGGCACCACGCCGGGCCGTGTCTACAAGGGCACGCGCATGGCCGGCCACATGGGCGCTGTCCGCACCACCGTGCGCAACCTCGAAGTGATCGGCCGCAACGACGACCGCGGCGTCATCTTCGTCGCCGGCTCTGTGCCAGGCCCCGATGGCGGCCTCGTCCGCGTCCGCAAGGCCAAGAGAGTGGGCAAATGAAGCTGCACGTTTTCGATATCTCCGGGAAGCCGCTGGGCGACATCGAGGCTGCGGACGATGTCTTCGGCATCGAGCCCAATCGCTCCGTCCTCCACCAGGCCTACGTCGCCCAGATGGCCAATCGACGCTCCGGTAACGCGAGCACGAAGGACCGCGGCGACGTTGAAGGTTCGACCGTGAAGGTCCGCAAACAGAAGGGGACCGGTAGTTCGCGCCAGGGCAGCATCCGCGCCTCCCATCGCGTCGGCGGCGGCGTGGCCCACGGGCCGCACCCGCACAGTTTCGCCAAGCAGCTTCCTCGCCAGATGCGCCGGCTCGCCCTCCGCTCAGCGCTCAGCAGTCATGCGCGCGATGGCTCGCTCATCGTTGTTGAAGGGCTTGTGCCGGGCGAAGCGAAAACGAAGGTCGTGGCCGGCGCACTCAAGGCGCTCGGCATCGAGCGCACCGCGTTGCTCGTCAGCGGCGAATTCGAAGCGGCGCTCAATCGCGCAGCGGGCAACCTCGAAGCGGTGAAGCCGCTTCCCGCCGCGAACCTGAACGTCGTCGATGTCGTCAACGCTCATCGCGTCGTCATGACCGAAGCCGCCGTGCGCAAGGTGGAGTCCCTCTGGAGCGGCGCCAATCTTAAACCGGCGCGCGGGCGCAAGGAGGCCGTTAGTGCCTAAAGAAATTCACCCGTACGCCGTGCTCCTCAAGCCGCTCGTCACCGAAAAGACCACCGTTCTCGTCGGCCAGGACAAGTACGTCTTCGCAGTGGATATCCGCGCGAACAAGCGCCAGGTCAAAGAGGCCGTCGAAATCGCCTTTAATGTCCGCGTGCTCGACGTGAACACGATGATCATGAAGGGCCGTTCGCGCCGCTTCGGACGCCGCGAAACGCCGCTTCCCGATTGGAAGAAGGCCATCGTGACGCTCGCCTCTGGCGACAAAATAGAACTGTTCGAGGGGGTATAGGCGATGCCGATCAAGCAGTTCAAGCCGACCTCACCGGGCCGCCGCGACGGCTCCGGCTACACCTTTGAAGAGATCACGAAGAAGCGCCCCGAGAAGTCGCTCGTCGAATCGCTTGGGAACAAGAAGTCCGGCCGCAACAACCAGGGCCGCATCACCGTCCGTCACCGCGGCGGCGGCCACCGCCGTCTCTACCGCATCATCGATTGGAAGCGGGACAAGTCAGGCGTCCCCGCGAAGGTCGTCTCCATCGAATACGACCCCAACCGCACCGCCCGCATCGCCCTCCTGCAATATGCGGACGGCGAGAAACGCTACATCCTCGCGCCCAACGGCCTCACCGTCGGCGCCGCGCTCGTGAGTGGCGCGGAAGCTGAGGTTCGCGTGGGCAACTCGTTGCCTCTCGCGAAGATTCCCACGGGCACGCAGCTCCACAACATCGAGCTGGTGGCCGGCCGCGGTGGCCAAATGGTGCGCAGCGCCGGCGTCTCCGCGCAGTTGATGGCGAAGGAGGGCGAGTACGCTCTCGTCCGCCTCCCCAGCGGCGAGATGCGGCGCGTGCGCATCGAGTGCATGGCCACGGTTGGCCAGGTCAGCAACGTCGAACACGCACTGATCAAGCTCGGCAAAGCCGGCCGCACGCGTCATCGCGGCCGCCGGCCGCAGGTGCGTGGCTCCGTCATGAATCCGCGTGACCATCCACATGGTGGTGGTGAAGGGCGCGCCCCCGTCGGCATGCCCGGACCCAAGACCCCCTGGGGCAAGCCAACCCTTGGCTACCGCACGCGCAACAGCAAGCGCACAGACAAGTTCATCGCCCGGCGGCGGACGAAGTAAGGAGAGGCCATGTCGCGTTCCACAAAAAAGGGGCCGTTCGTCCTCCCGTCACTCGAAGAGAAAGTGACGGCGATGCGCAACGCCGCGAGCAAGTCGGTGATCAAGACCTGGTCGCGCGCCTCCACCATTCTTCCCGATATGATCGGGCTCACGATCGCTGTCCACGACGGCCGCCGGCACGTGCCAGTGTTCGTCACGGAGAACATGGTCGGCCACAAGCTCGGTGAATTTGCGCCCACGCGCACGTTCCGCGGCCACGTCTCCAAGTCGGACCGCCAGTCCAAGGTGAGGCGTTGATCATGGAAGTACGCGCATCCGCCCGCAATCTCGGCGTCTCCGCCCGCAAGGTGCGCCTCATCACCGAACGCCTGCCCGGCCTCACGGTCGACCAGGCTCTGGCGCTCCTGCGCTATCTGCCCTCGCCGCATGCGGTGTCGGTCTCCAAGGTCGTGCGCTCTGCCGCGGCCAACGCCGAAAGCAACTTCGACCTTGATATCGACGCTCTCGTGATTAAACGCGCGTTCGCCGATGAAGGCCGTACCTCCAAGCGCTTCAAGCCCCGCTCACGCGGCCGGGCCAGCCCGATCTTGAAGCGGTCGGCACACGTCACCATCATCCTTGACGAGCGGGGGGTCTAGCTCATGGGTCAGAAAGTCCACCCGCACGGGTTCCGCCTGGGGATCATTTACGACTGGGAGTCGAAGTGGTTCGCTGAACGCGACTACACCCACCGCCTCCACCAGGACATCGAGCTCCGCAGCTTCATTTTGCGCGAGCTGCACGATGCCAGCATCAGCCATGTCGAGATCGACCGCAACGCGAACCTCGTCACCGTCACGATCCACACGGCCAAGCCCGGAATCGTCATCGGCCGCGGCGGTCAAAAGGTCGAAGAGCTGCGTGCCAGCCTTGAGGGCGTCAGCGGCGGCCGCGTGCGCGTCAATATCCAGGAGATCCGCACCCCGGAACTGGACGCCTACCTGGTGGCCCGTTCCGTTGCCGACCAGCTGGAACGCCGCGTCGCTTTCCGCCGCGCTGTCAAGCAGTCGGTCCAACGTTCCATGCAGCGCGGCGCCCAGGGCGTGCGCATCGCGATCGCCGGCCGTCTCGGCGGCGGCGAAATGTCGCGCCGCGAACAGGAGACCAGTGGCCGTGTGCCCCGGCACACGCTCCGCGCCGACATCGACTTCGGCATCGCCGAGGCGCACACCCAGTTCGGGCGCATCGGCGTGAAGTGCTGGATCTACAAGGGCCTCATCCTGCCAAGCCGTGGAGACGCCGACAGGGATGAGCTATTTGTCGGCCTGCCCCCGCGCGTCGTGGTCGAAGCACCGCCGGTGGTGGCCGAACTGGCCGCGGCCGTCCCGGGGCCGGGCCACACCGCCATCACGATGGCCGAGCAGGAAGCCGTCCTCCACCAGGAGGATGCGTAGCCATGCTGCAACCGCGTCGCGTCAAACATCGTAAACACCATCGCGGCCGCCGCACGGGTCACGCCAGCGGTGGGAACTACGTCGCCTTCGGCGAACTCGGCCTCCAGGCTGAAGGCGCCGCCTGGATCAACTCTCGCCAGATCGAGGCAGCCCGCCGCGCCATGACCCACCACATGAAGCGCGGCGGCAACGTCTGGATCCGGATCTTCCCGGATAAGCCCGTGACCGCGAAGCCGGCCGAGACCCGCATGGGCTCGGGCAAGGGCGCCCCGGATAAGTGGGTCGCCGTCGTCAAGCCGGACCGCATCATGTTCGAAGTTGCCGGCGTGCCGGAGCTGGAAATGCGTGAGGCCCTTCGCCTCGCCATGCACAAGCTCCCCGTGCCCTGCCGCATCGTGAAGCGCGAAGAGGAGGTCTGAGATGCCGCAGGAACAGGCCGGCGCCGTCCGCCGCCTCAGCGATGAAAACCTCAACAAAGAGATCAACGACGCCTATCGCGCGCTCTTCACGCTGCGCTTTCAGCACGCGAGCCGTCAGCTCCAAAACTATCGCGAACTCCGCAACGCGAAGAAACGCATCGCCCGCCTCCGTACCGTGAAACGGGAACGAGAGCTCGAAGCCGCAGTGGGCGAGGAGTAACTATGGGTCAGCAACGCATCATTCAGGGCACCGTCGTAAGCGACAAGATGACGCAGACGGTCGTCGTCTCCGTCGAACGTCGTAAAAAACATCGCCTCTACCACAAGGTCGTCAGCTTCACGCGGCGCTACAAGGCGCACGACGAAGGCGACGCCTGCCACCTCGGCGACCTCGTCCGCATCCAGGAATGCCGGCCGATGTCGAAAGAGAAGCGCTGGCGGGTCGTCGAAATCCTTACCCGCGGTGATGTCGCCGACATCGCCCCGTCCTCCATCGGCCGCGAAATGGAAGTCGCAACCCAGGTCGCTCCCAAGTCAGAGGTCAGCCAATGATCCAGCAGGAGTCCCGCCTCAAGGTGGCCGACAACTCCGGCGCGCGTTCGCTTCTCTGCATCCGTGTGCTCGGTGGCAGTAAGCGCCGCTACGCCCACCCGGGCGACATTATCGTCGCCTCCGTCAAGGTCGCCCAGCCAAACTCGAACGTGAAGAAGGGCGAGGTCGTGAAGGCCGTCGTCGTCCGCGTTACGAAGGAATACGGCCGGCCGGATGGTTCCTACATCCGCTTCGATGAGAACGCCGCCGTCCTCCTCGCGCCGGATGGTGAGAACCCGCGTGGCACGCGCATCTTCGGGCCCGTCGCCCGCGAACTGCGCGACCGCAACTTCATGAAGATCGTCTCGCTTGCCCCGGAGGTGCTCTGATGCCAGCGAAGATCAAGCGCAACGACACCGTCGTCGTCATCGCCGGCAAGGACCGCGGCAAGCGCGGCGTCGTTCGCCATATCCACAACAAGACGAGCCGCGTGACGGTCGAGGGCGTCAATATCATCAAGAAGCACCAGCGCGCACGCTCACAGGGTCAACAGTCCGAGATCGTACACCGCGAAGCGCCGATCCACGTCAGCAACGTGATGCTCATCGACCCGAACTCGAGCGAGCCCACACGCGTCACGTTCCGTACGCGCGAAGACGGCTCGCTCGTGCGCATTGGCAAGCGCAGCGGGGAGGATATCGAATAATGCCCACCCGTTTGCAGGAGAAGTACCAGGGTGAAGTACTGCCCGCCATGCGTGAACAGTATTCCTACGCCAACGTCATGCAGGTGCCGAAGCTCACGAAAATCGTCGTAAACATCGGCATGGGCGAGGCCCTTAGTGACGCTAACGCGCTCGACAAGGCAGCCGACGATGTCGCTGCGATTACCGGCCAGAAGCCCGTGATCAACAAGGCCAAGCGCTCGATCGCCAACTTCCGGCTCCGCGAAGGCAACGCCATCGGCGTTTCCACCACCCTCCGCGGCCAGAAGATGTACGAATTTCTCGATCGCCTCGTCTCTGCCGCGCTGCCCCGCATCCGCGATTTCCAGGGCTTGAACCGCAGCGCCTTCGATGGCCGCGGCAACTATAGCCTCGGCATCCGCGAACAGCTGATCTTCCCGGAGATCGACTACGACAAGGTCGACAAGGTCCGCGGTATGCAGGTCACGATTGTCACAACCGCAAAAACTGACGATGAAGGACGGCGGCTCCTCGAGCTGATGGGCATGCCGTTCGCGAAAACATAGGAGGGTGCCGTGGCTTCCAAAGGCATTGTGAACCGCGACGCACGTCGCAAAGAATTGCACCAAAAGTTCTCCGCCCAGCGGCGCGCTCTCAAAGAAGAGATTCGCCGCAACTGGGATAACCCCCAAAAGGTCGATGAACTATACGCGCAGCTGCGTAAGCTGCCCCTCAACAGCAGCCCCACCAGGTTGCACAATCGGGACTTCGTCACGGGCCGGCCCAGGGCGTATATGCGCAAATTTGGCCTCTCCCGAATCACGTTCCGGGAACTCGCCCTCCGCGGCATGCTCCCGGGCGTCGTGAAGTCCAGCTGGTAGCGGGGAAGAGAGCGCAGAGGAAGAAATATGAGTGTGAACGACCCCATCGCTGATATGCTCACGCGCATCCGCAACGCCGTGACTTCGCGTCACGACACGGTCGCTATCCCTTCGTCCCGTGCGAAGGTGGCGATCGCCGATGTGCTCAAGAACGAAGGCTTCATCCGCAGCTACACCGTCCAGACGGAAGACGGCAAGGTGCAGCCGACGCTCAAGGTTGAGCTGAACTATGGCAACCGCAAACAGCCGGTCCTTTCCGGTCTACAGCGGGTGAGCAAGCCAGGCCTCCGGGTCTACGTCCAGCGCAACGAGATCCCCCGCGTCTACGGTGGCCTCGGGATCGCGATCATTTCGACGCCGAAAGGCATCATGTCCGGGCAGGAAGCCCGCCGCCAGGCTGTTGGCGGCGAGCTCCTCTGCTACGTCTGGTAGGAGGCTCGCCCATGTCCCGCATCGGCCGCCAACCCATCACCGTCCCCGCTGGCGTCGATATCAACATCGGCGCCGATAACGTCGTCGTCGTGAAAGGCCCTCGCGGGCAGCTCACCCGCAACTTCCCCGACGGCATCAGCTTCAGTCGCGAAGACGCCATCGTGAACGTTGCCCGCGCGAACGACGAAGCGCCGCAGCGAGCCCTTCATGGGCTCTCCCGGACGCTCTTCAGCAACATGGTCACCGGCGTGACGACGGGTTTCACCCGTACACTCGAAGTGCAGGGCGTTGGTTACCGCGCCCAGCTGCAGGGTACGAACCTCCAGCTCGCGCTTGGCTTCTCGCATCCGGTAATCGTGGCTCCGCCAACCGGCATCACGTTCGTCGTGGAAGGGCCCCGCGTCCACGTCCAGGGGACGGATAAAGAGCAGGTCGGCCAGGTCGCCGCGAACATCCGCAAGCTTCGTCCGCCCGAGCCCTACAAAGGCAAGGGCATCCGCTACCAGGGCGAACGCGTCCGCCGCAAGGCCGGCAAGGCCGGGAAGGTAGGCAAATAGTGAGTGAGCCGACACGCCGCCAGGCGCGCCTCCGCCGCCACACCCGCGTCCGCAAGCATGTCTCCGGGACGCCGCACAGGCCGCGCCTGAACGTCTTCCGTAGCGCCACCCACATTTACGCCCAGGTGATTGACGATGTCGCCGGCCGCACCCTCGCCGCCGCCAGCGATACCGACGCCACCCTCGCCGCGAATCTCGCGGGCAAATCCAAAACCGAACGCGCGAAGGCCGTCGGCGCCGCCGTAGCCGAACGCGCCAAAGCCGCCGGCATCGTCGACGTCGTCTTCGATCGCGGCGGCTATCAGTACCACGGTCGCGTCCGCGCCCTCGCGGACGCCGCCCGGGAAGCAGGGCTGGGTTTCTAAGCCATGAGTCACTACGAAAACAGCGGTGAGGATCTCACCGAAAAGGTCGTCTACATCAACCGCGTCGCGAAGGTCGTCAAGGGCGGCCGCCGCTTCAGCTTCAGCGCTCTTGTCGTCGTCGGAGATGGCAACGGCGGCGTCGGTGTCGGCCTCGGCAAAGCCAACGAGGTCCCCGAGGCCATCCGCAAGGGAGCGACCCTCGCGCGCAAGAACATGATCCGCATCGCCATGAAGGGCGGCACCATCGCCCATCCCGCCATGGCCGAGTTCAGCGCCGCACGCGTCATGCTCAAGCCCGCCAGCCACGGCACCGGCGTCATCGCTGGCGGCGCCGTCCGCGCGATCATGGAATCCGCTGGCGTCACCGATATCCTTGCCAAGTCGCTCGGCAGCCGAAACGCGATTAATGTCGCCCGTGCCACGATCGAGGGCCTCCGGGGCCTCCGCGATCCCGTTGAAGTGCGCCGTCAGCGCCTCGCCCTCGCCCGCGGGGAGGGATGATCATGGGAAAGCTCGTCGTTACCTACCGTAAGAGCGGGATCGGCTATCGTCAGAGTCAGAAAGACACGATCCGTAAGCTCGGCCTTCGCCGCCTCAACCAGTCGGTTGAACACGACGATACGCCCGCCATCCGGGGCATGGTCGCCAAAGTCCACCACCTCGTAGAGGTCGCAGAAGAAGGCCACGCATGAGTATTCAGGCTTCCGAACTTCGGCCGAACGATGGCGCCACCCATTCCAAAAAGCGTCTCGGCCGCGGCAACTCCAGCGGCCAGGGCACGTATGCCGGGCGTGGGCTCAAGGGCCAGAAATCCCGTAGCGGTAAGAAGCTCCCCTACGACGCCTTCGAAGGCGGGCAGCTCCCCTACGCGCGCAAGTTCCCGGCCCTCCGCGGCTTCAACAACAAGTGGCGCGTGCCCTTCCAGCCGGTGAACCTCGGCGCCCTCGAACGTTTTGAGGACGGCGCGACCATCACCCCCGAGGTGCTCCGCCAGGCGGGCATCATCAAGCACATGCGCGACCCCATCGCCATCCTCGGCGACGGTGAACTGACCCGTAAACTCAACATCTCCGCACACCGCTTCAGCGGCCAGGCAACCACCCGCATCACGGCGCTGGGCGGCACACTGACGACGCTCGAGGTCGAAAGGAAAGGCAAGATTCGATGAGCGCCCAAGCGGCCCAGGGTCCGAGGCTTTGGCAGGCGATGCGAGACTCCTTCCGCCAGGAAGATGTCCGCAAGAAGTTGCTGTTCACCCTCGCGATGCTGGTGATCTTCCGTTTCGTCGCTCACGTCCCGATCCCCAACGTCGACAAGGCCGCGCTCAATGCCGCCTTCGACAACAACTCGCTGCTCGACTTCCTTAGCATCTTCTCCGGCGGCGCGCTCCAGAACCTCTCGATCGCCGCCCTCGGCGTTTATCCGTTCATCACGGCGCAGATCATCATCCAGGTGCTGACGCCGCTCATACCCCAGTTCCGGGCGCTCCAGGAAGAAGGGGAAGCGGGCCGCCGCCGCTTGCAGCTGTTCACCCACTGGGGCTCCGTGCCCATGGCGATGGCCCAGGGCTATGGGCAGCTCGTGTTTATCAACAGCGTCGGCGGCCGTAACGTCGTCAGCGATTTCGGCATCGCCGATCACCCTATCGGCACGATGGCAACCCTGCTCACGCTCGCCGCCGGCACGATGTTCCTCGTCTGGTTGGGCGAACTGATCACTGAGCACGGCATCGGCAACGGCATCTCGATCATCATCTTCGGCGGCATCGTCGCCAGTTTCCCCGGCCTCATTCCCAACCTCTCGACGGAGTCGATCATCGGCATCCTCGTGATCGCCGTGTTCGCCATCGGGCTCATCGCCCTGGTTGTCTTCTTTCAGGAGGCGCAGCGGAAGATCCCGGTCCAATACGCGCGTTCGGCCTTCAGGGGCGGACGGATGTATCGCCAGCAGGGCCAGAGCCACATTCCCCTGCGCGTCAACATGGCGGGCATGATCCCGCTGATCTTCGCGTTCTCGATCATGATCCTCCCGGCTACGTTCGCCTCCTCCTTCCGCGATACCAGCTACGTCGGCCCCGTCGCCCGCTTCTTCGCCGACGAGTTCTCTCGCGGCCGCGGCGGCGGCGGCACGGGCTGGTATTGG
>JAYUAG010000290.1:0-10298 GCA_043741475.1 Thermoflexaceae bacterium
GTCGGCGAGGCCGTGGAGGATGGGGAGCGTCTTCTTCTTGCGGGCGATATCGCCCGTCGTCGTTTTGCCCGTGAGAGCTGCGTCTCCCCAGATGCCCAGGTAGTCGTCGACCGCCTGGAAGGCGAGCCCGAGCTTGACGCCCCACTGGCCCATGAGGGCGGCGTCCGTGCCGTTTGCGCCGCCGAGGATCGCGCCCATCTCCAGCGCCGCCCCGAGCAGGACGCCCGTCTTCCCTTCGACCATTCCCAGGTATTCAGGTACGCCCACGCCTTCGCGCGCCTCGAAGGCGATGTCGCGCCACTGGCCCCCGATCATCCCTTCAATGGCTCGAAGCAAGACGTCGAGGGCGGCGAGCCGCCTCTCTCCCGGCCCCGTGCCGCTTGTGAGCGCGCGGAGCGCCCGGCCGTAAAGGAAGTCCCCCAGGTTGATCGCCTGGCCCGGCCCCCAGACCGTGTAAGCCGTCGGCCGCCCATGGCGGACGTCGTCCATATCCTGGATCTCGTCGTGGACCAGCGAGAAGTTGTGGATCAGTTCGACGGCCACCGCTCCCGGCAGCGCGTCTTCGACCGTCCCCCCGAAGATCTTTGCCGCGACCACCGTGAGCGCCGGTCGGATGCGCTTGCCTCCGGCGCCCCGGACGGGTCGGCCGTCAGCCGCTTCCCAACCCATGACGTAGCGTGCAGCGGCGACGATCGCGGGTTCTTCGCGTGGGCTCGTCTCAAGGGACGCCCGCAGAGCCGCCTCAATCTCGGCCCGGTGCTCGGTGAGCGCGCCCGCAACCTGGGTGCTCAATGCGGCCACGATTGGCGTCCTTCCGTCAGTGCACTCACGACGATGCCCGTCGCCTTGTCGAGCAGCGCGTTGGCGGCTGTCAGCTGCTCCGCGGTTGGTTCGGCGCCTTTTTCAGGTCGAATGGTCGTCCGCAGTGCAACCCACGGGAGGCCTTCCTGGGGGCGCGGCTGGAACCGGAAGACATCGCGCGCACGGAACACGAGCTCGCCATCCCGGATCGAGGGCTCAATCGGCCCCGGCGTTTGCGCCGGCTGGAGAAGGCGATTGAGTTCGTCGTCGTCCACCTCGTATGAGTCGACCTGGAAGCCTGCGAGGCGGAGCGCCCGATACGTGGTGGAGGACGCTCCCATGTCCGGCGAAACGCTCTGGCCGTCACCGGCGCGAACGGCGTTCGGGAGCAGCAGCCGGTTTCCCGAGTGGTCCGGCGTCACCATGACGCCGGTAAGGAGGAGCACCCTGCTCGAGCCCTTGTCGCCCCAGTCCACGCCCTTCGTCCGCAAGTCCCGGACGACGACATGGTCGAAGTGCGCGACGCGCTGGTCGAGGTCGTCCGGGTTCGTCCAATCGAAATCTTCGTCGAAGCCCAGCTTGCGCAACCTCTTCAGTGTTGCATCCCGCGCAGCGGCGATGTCCGTGAGGACCTCGATGACCGGATGCGGATGCCGGTATTGGAGGAGGACCACGGGCACGCCCTCCGGCTCGACGACGGCAAAGTGGAAGTGATCCAGGTCGTCGCTGCCTTCCCCGAGCTTCAAGTTATGCTTCTTTGCGAGTGTCGTTAGTGCACCGGGGAGCGTTGCAACGGTCCGGCGGTCGCCACTCGGCCATCTTACTGTCCAGCTCATGTCACCCATTATCGCAGACTCAGACCTGTGTGTTCCGGGTGATGAAGCAGCGGATTCGCGCGGTTCCATCGACTTCGGCGACGCCGTCGCGCTGCGGCGTCCAGTCCGGGAGCCGCAGCGAAGCCCCGGCATCCGGACGCACCGCCGCCCAGAACTCGACGCCACGAGATGCGGCGGGGAGCGATCCATTGTGGGCTTTCACCCGTACAAACCCCGTGCCGCCCTCCTCCCTACCCCAGATCTCGCCGGAATTCACCTGTTGGCGCGCCACCTCGGGTGTCTGGCCTCCGTCCTCCAACCGGTGAAACGGCCCGAACGGGAAGCCATCGAGTGCTTCCGCTCCGGCCGCGTCGGTCACCGCGCGCTCACCAGCAGGTCGAGGGTTTCCACGGTCTTCGCGTTCTTCGCAGCGCGGACGACGGCCGGGATAGCCAGGCCGAGGGCGCGTTTCGCTGCCGGGTAGTGCCGGGCGAGCTGCGCGTAGCGTAGCCAGTCCTGCGGCCGGGTGACCGCGTCCTGCAGCGCGCCTCCTTCGTCGCCAGGCTGGCGCCACTCGGCGAGCGCCCGCGGCAACTGTTGATGGGCGCTGTCGATCACGCTTCGCACCACCAGCCAGCGCACGCCGGCCGCCTTGCAGGCGGCGGCGATCTCGTAACTCTCCATGTCGACGCCGCCAGCGCCGTGCACGTTCCAGAGGTCGAGCTTCTCGGCGGGGGTCGCGGCAGCGTGATTGAGCGTGAGCAGCCGCGAGAAGACGAAGGGGAAACCCTGCGCGTGCAAGGTGTCGCGGACCTCCTCCATCACGAAGCGGTCAGGGTCGAGGATGTCGTGGCCGGGCATCGCCACCTGGCGGCCGAGGATGACCGAGCCCGCCGCGAGCGAGGGGTCCAGCGCCCCGCAGAAGCCGGCGAGGAGCACCAGCCCAGGCCTGTCCACTCGCAACCGCGCCGCCATCGCGGCGCCCGCGGCTTCGCCCGCGCCGCAGATGAATGGCGCCCGGCGCAGCTTTACGGACGCTGCTTCGCGTGCGCTGGGAAACACCAGTAGCGTTCTCATTCTTACGAGCCGCTCGTGTGGCTCGCGTGAGAAGCCTTGCGGCCTACCAACGTCGCGAGGCCGGCGCGGACGCCCTGGATCGGGCTACGCATCGTGTCCGAGACGGCCGTCGCCTCGTAGCCGCAATGCGCCATGCAGTTGGTGCAGCGGGCGTCGCGGCCGTAGCCGTAGCGTTCCCACTCCGTCTCTTCCATGAGTTCGCGGTAGGTCGCCACGTAGCCTTCGTTCATCAGATAGCAGGGGCGCTGCCAGCCCTGCACGGTGCGCGTAGGGTTGCCCCAGGCGGTGCACTGCATCGCCCGCTTTCCCTCCAGGAACTCGAGGAAGAGGGGGGAATGGTTGAAGCTCCAGCGCGGCCGGTCGGGGAGCGAGAGGATCTCGTGGAACTTCTCGATCATCTGCGGCCGCTGGAGGAAGACCTTCTGGTTCGGCGCTTTCGGGTAATCGTAGCCCGGCGAAACCATCATCCCGTCGGTGCCCAGATCGTCCGTGAGGAAGTTGAAGAGTTCCTGCATGTCCTCGGTCTTGCTATCGGCGAAGACGGTCGTGTTCGTGCTCACGCGGAAGCCGAGCCGCTTCGCCTCCTTGATGCCCTCGACTGCCTTCTTCCAGACGCCCTTGCGGTCGACCATGTCGTCGTGCAGCGCCTCCATGCCGTCCATGTGGATCGTGAGGCAGAGGTACTTCGAAGGCGTCAGCTTCGGCAGCCAGCGCTCCAGCAGGATGGCGTTGGTGCAGAGGTGAACGAACTTCTTCCGCTCGACCATGCCGTCAACGATCTTGTCGATCTGGGGGTGCACAAGCGGTTCGCCGCCAGCGATGGAGACGACAGGCGCGCCACACTCCTCGATCGCAGCGAAGCACTCCTCGGGAGAGAGGTAGGTGCTGAGGATCTCCTCAGGGTGCTGGATCTTGCCGCAGCCGACGCAGGCGAGGTTGCAGCGCAGGAGCGGTTCGAGCATGAGCACGAGCGGATAGCGCTTCTTGCGCTGGAGCTTCTGCCTGGCGATGTATTTGCTCACAGCCATGGCCTGGGCGACGGGGATTGCCATCTTTCTACCTCCGTTGGCCGCCGGAAATGGCGGCCTCCTTTGAAGTGACGCAGTGTACATGCAGTGCGCGGGCGGCGTTGAGGCCACTGCGCACGGCCGATTCCATGGTGGCGGGCCAGCCGGTGTCAGTGTAGGCGCCCGCAAGGTACAGGTTGGCGAAGTGTGTCGCGTTCGGTGGCCGCCGGATGCCGGGCGCGGGCACGAATGTGGCCTCGGGTTCTTTGATCGCCTGGAACTTGAGGAGCGCGGCGCCGGCCGCCAGGGGGAGGGCGGCCCGCAGCTGGGGGAGGAAACGCTCCTCCAGTTGGCGGCGATCCAGGTCCATGTATGGGCCGGCCGCGCTCAGCGAGACGACGACGTGGTGTTTGCGTGTGGCCGTTTCGGCTGCGCCGCTGCTCAGGTGGTTGCCGCTTGGTGGGCGGGGGACGCTCGCTACCGCTCGCGGCTCTGGGGTGATGTCAAGGCGGTCGCGGTTGAAGACCCACTGCAGTTCGCTGCCGATGAACGCAGCGAAGGGGAAGTCCGCGACTGACCGGTCGAACCAGAAGTGGAGGTTGATGATCGGCGCCGTGGGGATGTCCGCTAACCGCCGGAACGGAGCGCCCGCTCCAGGGTCGAAGAGGGCCGCGACCTTCGTGTGTGGGGCTGCGCAGATGAACGCGTCGAACGCTTCATGCGACCCGTCCTTGAGCTCGACCGCTGAGACCATCCCTCGGCCGGTGACGAAGCGGGTGACCTCGGCCCCGGTCCGCACCTCGCCGCCGCGGCGTTGCAACTGGGCGAGCGCGGGCTCGACGTGGAGCTTCGAAAGGCCCACCCCGGGGAGACCGATCGCGGCAGAGGTCGAATCCTTAAGGAAGCCTTCGCGCAGGACGAAGAGGGCATCCGCAGCGCTGGCGTCTCCGCTGCGGCAGTTGAGTGTCGGCACGAGGACGAAATCCCAAAAGTCTCGGATGGCGGCCTCTGACTGGCCGTGGTCGCGGAGCCATTGCCCGAAGCTGAGGCCGCAAAGGGTGGCTCGCCGGGCTTCGTGCAGGCGCCACACGCGCAGCAGCAGGCGCCCGACAGAAAGTCTGTCGCGCAGACTGAGGTGGCGGTAGAGCGCGAAGGAGAGCCCGAGGTGGAGCGGCGCCGGCAACCAGCGCGACCGCAGCCGGGCCCGCCTTCCATGGGCGTCATAGACGCTCACGGAGAGCCGCCGCTGGCGCCTTGCGAGGCCGATCGTCCCCAGCCGGCGGAGGAAGGCGGTGTATTCGGTGGTGCAGCCCATGAAGACGTGCTGGCCGTTGTCGACCTCCTCGCCCGTCTCGCGGTCGGTGAAGGAATAGGTCTTGCCACCGCACCAGGGGCGCTTCTCGAAGAGCGTCACCCTGTGGCCGAGCCCCGAGAGTTCGCACGCTGCGGCCAACCCCGCCAGCCCGGCGCCAACGATCGCCACATTCATTTCCGGCGCACCATCGCTGCTCGCCCCCAGAGTTTGCCGATCGAAAGCAGTTTCTCCGGTGTGCTCAGGCCCACGCGCTCGGTGAGGACGTCGTAGTGGCGCTTTTCGATCCGCTTGAGAATCTCGAAATAAACGCCCTGGAGCACGTTCACACACATCCGCGAACGGGTGTCGAGCAGGGGCAGCAGCCGCTTGCCGCTCTTGAAATGGCGCCGCGCGCGCGCGCCCTGGAAGGCCATGAGCGACCGGAAACGCTCGTCGTTCACGCCATCGAGGATGTCCTGGTCCGTCAACCCGAACTGAGCCAGCTCGTCCTGGGGGAAATAGACGCGCCCTCGGGCCGCATCCTCCGCCACGTCGCGCATGATGTTCACGACCTGCAGCCCGATCCCCATGTCCACCGCGAACTGGCGCATGCGCGGATGCGGCGTCGTCCCGAAGACGGCGGTGCAGATCAGCCCCACCATCGAGGCGACGCGGTAGCAGTACTGGTGAAGGTCCGCCCAGGTGGCATAGCGGTTGATGGTGAAGTCCATCTCTACGCCGTTCACGAGTTCCTCGAAGAACTCCGCGGGGACGGCAAACTTGTCGAACGTCCAGCCCAGCGCCGTAAAAAGCGGACCCTCCCGTTCGCCCGCAAGGCAGGCATGCAGGCGGGCGCGGGCGGCGTCCATCTGCGCGCGCTGTTCGGCCGGGTCATCCAGCTCGTCGGCAATGTCATCGACGTAGCCGCTGAAAGCGTAGGCGGCGTAGATCGCGGCGCGCTTCTCGTGGGGGAGGATCGCAAACGCATAGTAGAAGTTCTTCGCGCGCTCCTTCGTGTACTCCTTGCACCACGCCTGCGCCTCTTCCACCGAGGGGTGCGTGGTCGCGGTGGCTTCGCGGACGAGCGTATCGACGGCCATGATCGCCTCCAGGTCTCAGAACCCCAGCTTGATGCGCAGGCCGCTGGCGAGGGCCATGCGCGCTTTCGTCGTTTTCGGGATAGTCGGGCGTGCGCTCAACACATCGTAGTGCCGCTTCCGGATCGCCGTCAGGATCGCCTCGCCGCCGAGCCGGAAGAGACGGATGTCGGCGCGCGCCTTGCGATTCACTCTTCCTTCCAGGGCGCGTCCCTCATCGAAAAGCGCCTGCGTCCGGTCCACCTCGAAGCTGATGAGCCGCCGGAAGGAGGGGTCGTCCACCCGCTCCGCGACCGTCGATTCCTCGACGCCAAAGCGCTCCAGGTCCTCTTGCGGGATGTAGAGGCGGCCCTTCTCCCAATCGACAGTCACGTCCTGCCAGAAGTTCGCGAGCTGGAGCGCGATGCAGGTCGCATCGGAAAGCCGCTGGCGCCCTTCGTCGCGGTAGCCGAGCACGTAAAGCACCATCCGGCCCACCGGCGTGGCCGAGTGCTCACAGTAGTGGAGCAGGTCCGCATAGGTGGCGAAGCGCGTAACCGATTGGTCCATGCGGTTCGCCTCGATCAGCTTCATGAATGGGTCGGGCGGGATGTGGAAGCGGTCGATCGTGTGACCGAGCGCTACGAACAGCGGGCTTTCACGCAGCCCTTCATAGCACCGCACAAGGTCCCGCTGCCAGTCATCGAGGAGCGCGAGACGGTCGCCCTCCGCCTCATCGCCCAGGTCGTCGGTCCAGCGGCAGAACGAATAGAGCGAGAAGAAGTGCGGCCGCAAGCGCTTCGGCAGCACCCACGAGACGACCGTGAAGTTCTCCTGGTGGGCGCCCGCATACTCCTTGCACCAACCGTAGGCGGCCTTGAGGCCGCCGCGCCGGGCGATCGTCCCCGCTTCGCTTATTGCCATGGGTCGCTCTCGGGCAGATGGATCGGGCGCCCATCGAGCAGCCGGCGGTAGCGTCCCAACGCCCACAGAGGCCAGTACTGGCGGTAGAGGTGGTAGTTCAACATGAAGTCCCGTGGGAAGCCTGTCCCGGTGAACTCGGGCTCATCCCACGCGCCGTCCCGTCCCTGCCGCGAAACGAGGAAACGCACTCCACGCTCGATGGCGGTGCTCGTCACCTCTTCCGCGGCCAGGAGCGCCAGCAGCGCCCACGCAGTCTGCGAGGGTGTGCTCGGGCCGACGCCCCCGAGACTCGGGTCGTCATAGGACCGGCACGTTTCGCCCCAGCCCCCGTCCGGGTTTTGGTGCGCTTCCAGCCAGGCCACAGCCTTGCGTATGCGCTCTCCGGCCGGGTCTTCACCGGCGGAAACGAGCGCCGGTACAACGGCCCCAAGCCCGTAGACGTAATTCACGCCCCAGCGCCCCCACCAGCTGCCGTCTGGCTTCTGCTCGCGGCGGAGATAGTTCAGGCCGCGCTTCACCATGCGCTCGCCCGGCTGCGCGCCATCGAGCAGCAGCCACTCCAACACATGGGCCGAGACATCCTCTGTTGGCGGGTCCAGTGTCGCCCCGAAGTCCGCGAACGGGATCTTCGTCATCAGCTGGCGGTCGTTGTCCTTGTCGAAGCTCCCCCAGCCGCCGTTCTTCGATTGCATCGCCTCCAGCCAGGCCGTGGCGCGGCCCATGGCGTCGTAGGCGGTGCCGTCCATTTCGAGCAGCCGCAACGCGATCAACACCTCCGCCGTGTCATCTGTGTCCGGATAGAGTTCGTTCTCGAACTCGAACGCCCAGCCGCCGGGCGCGGTGTCCTTCACCTTCACGCACCAATCGCCCGGGCGCCTGGCTTCCTTCTTGAGCAACCAACGGCCGGCCCGGCGCAGGCGCGGGTCGTCGGCGGCGATACCCGCTTCGCGCAGCCCGGTGACGGCGAGCGCCGTATCCCAAATGGGCGATAGGCAGGGCTGCACGCTGAAAGTGCCTTCGCCCCAGAGCGCGAAGCTGTTCAACAGGCCATGGATGCCCTTCGCCATCACCGGGTGATCGTTCCCGTAGCCCCGGCATCTCAGCGCGATGAGCGAGTAGACCCACGGCGGCTGGATCCCGCCCCAGCTCCCATCCGCTTCCTGGTGCGCCACGATCCACTCATCGCAAGCCTGCAGCGAACGTCCGCGAAGCGGCTTCCAGGGCGACTTCTCGTGAAGCTTCAGCCCGTGGTCCGCGGCAAGGAAGAAGTTCCGCCAGGAGAAGAGCTTCGGGTCGCGTTTGAACGCGATCTTCTTCCGGTGGCGGGGATTCGTGTACAGCTCGGGCACGCCCCGCTCGGGGGGAATCCCGATCACTGGTCTGTAGGCCCAGACCACGAGGATGGCAACGATTGTGCCCCGCGCCCACGAGGCGAATTCATAGATGTTGAATGGGCACTTATCGGGAAACAGGATCATCTCGGGCGCCATCGCCGGGAGCGCCTCCCAATCGAACTGGCCAAACAGGGCCAGCCAGAGCTTGGTGAAGATGCGCGTCGCGCCGATGCCCCCGTGTGCGAGGATAAAGTCGCGGGCCCGCACCATCTCCGGCGCCTGCGGGTCTGTCCCCGCAAGTTTGAGCGCGAAGTACGCCTCGGTGGTGACGCTTACGTCGCCGGGGCCGCCGAAGTACACCGGCCATGAGCCGTCTTCGCCCTGGCGCTGGAGCAGGTAGCGGCAGAGCTTCGTCCAGCGGGCGGCATCGCTAATGCCGAGGAAGTGTTCGAGCAGCAGGTGCTCGCTCGCCATCGTCGCGTTCGATTCGAGTTCCGCCCACCAGTAGCCTTCATCCGACTGCAGGGAGAGCAAGAACTCCGCGCCCAGGCGGACGGCCTCGTCGAGGCCAACGATCCGCGCGGGGGCGGCCGCGGGCTGAGCACTCCAACGCTGTTGGACCGCGTCCTCAACCTTGCTGGTGCCTTCGCTGCTCACGGGAGTCTCCATCTGTTCCGTCGGCGATGGTCGTCCACCGCGACGGAGTTTACGTGGAGCACCGGTGTCTGCGCGTTACACCCGTGCCACTGCCCGGCCACCCAATTGCCACTCATGCTCGAAGGTTCTCCGTCCACGCGCGGTATCTTACAGGCTGTCGCAATAGGGCAACCTCCGCCTTCGGACGGGGAGGCTGGTTTCGCCGGCGCGAGGGCGCCGCACCGGCTCCACGCCCGGCCGTGGTACTGGCCGTGGCAATAGGGGCCGTGGCGCGTCCACCGTCCGGGGTCGCCCGGCCAGCGGTTCCCCTGGCGTTGTGTGAAGCGCTTCACGCAACGCACAACGGCCTGTCACACAACGCCCGGTTTGCCGACTATCCGCCTGTGGGAGTTCTCTTTTCCCACGCCGCTGGCTAGTATGCCGCGGTAAAGGGAGGCATCACCGGTGAGACTCATCCTTGCGCGACCACGCGGCTTCTGTGCAGGCGTCAACATGGCGATCGAGACGCTCGACACGGCCCTTCGGCTCTTCGGCGCCCCCGTCTACGTCTATCACGAGATCGTCCACAACAAGCATGTTGTCGAAAACTTCCGCACGCGCGGCGCCATCTTCGTCGATGCTCTCGATGAGGTGCCCAGGGGCGGCCACCTCGTCTTCAGTGCCCACGGCGTTTCGCCCGCCCTCCGCCAGAGCGCCAAGGACCGGGGGCTGATGATCTACGACGCCACCTGCCCGCTCGTTTCCAAAGTGCACTCGGAGGCCCGGCGCTTCCACCGCCAGGGCCACCACATTCTTCTCATCGGGCACGAAGGGCACGACGAAATCGAGGGTACGATGGGCGAGGCGCCTGAGCGCATCAGCCTCGTCCAGAACGAACACGGCGTCGACCGCGTCGAACTGCCCGAGGGCAGCACGGTCGCCTACCTCAGCCAGACCACGCTCAGCGTTGACGACGCCGACCGCATCATCGGCCGCCTGCGCGAACGCTTCCCCGAGATCATCGCCCCGCCCAGCGACGACATTTGCTACGCCACGACCAACCGCCAGGAGGCGGTACGCGTGCTCGCGGCCGATGCCGACGTGGTGCTCGTGATCGGCAGCCAGAACAGCTCGAACAGCCTCCGCCTGCGGGAGATAGCGGCGGAGATGGGCGTCCCCGCCTACCTTGTCGATTCCTGCGAGGAAATCGACCCCGCGTGGATGGAGGGCAAGGAGCGCGTCGCCATCACGGCCGGCGCCAGCGCCCCCGAGGCGCTCGTCCAACGCTGCGTTGATCTGCTCGCCCACCGTTACGGCGCGACCGTAGAGGAAGC
>JAYUAG010000291.1:0-4440 GCA_043741475.1 Thermoflexaceae bacterium
CGCCCCAACGGAAGTGACGCCGGGTGTGTTCGCTGGAGTACAGGCGCCGGGAGCGCCCGGCCCGGTAATGTCCGAACCGATGCACTGGTAGACCATCGCTGCTGTCGGGGCCACCGCTGGGGCGCTGCTGAAGTGATTGGCGAACGTGACCGTGCAGATCACCACACCGCCGCCGCCGTTACCTTCGCCGTTGCACTGCTGCACCGACGTGATTGGCTCCCCTAAGGTCGTGGTCGTGGTGGTCGCGCACGTGCCCGCTCCTGCGGCGATGGGCCCCGCCGCGCCCGTGCACTTCGTGACCGTCACCGCAGAGGGCGGCGACGAGGCAAGCACGCCGCTGCTAGTGATGTAGTTGGTGACCGTGACCGTGCAGCGAAGTCCCTGGCCGCCCACGTTACTGGCGACTTCGTTGTTGCATTGAGCGACCGGGGGCGCGATGGCGCTCGCCTGCCGCGGTAGCAGCCCGATCGCGAGCACCGCCACAGCCAGGAGGAGGACAGCCGCCACCGTGGCGTATAGGGTCGTGGCCGGTCTTGGCCTGATACGCGGCCGGTCATGAGTCATATGTGGGTCTCCTGTCGGCAATGCGTTCCTGCGGCGCGCCCGGTTCTCCATACTGGTGGTTGGATCCCAGCATATCAGATCGATTCTACTTTCGTCCCCAGCCCCCGCGCCTGAGCCGGCCGCGCGCGTCACGCCCCGTTCCGGCGCTCCCAGTCCTTCATCAGCTCTTCGGCGATGATCACGCGACGCACCTCGTTCGTGCCCGCGCCGATTTCGAGCAGCTTGGCCGAGCGATAGAGGCGATTGATCTCCATCTCCCACATGTAGCCGTAGCCGCCGTGAAGTTGGAGTGCCTCGTTTGTGACAGTGCGGACGGCCTCAGCCGTGTACAGAAGCGCCGCCGCAGAGGCCGCGTGAAATGCCCCGCGTCCCCCTTCGCCCACAGCGAGTTCGGCGCCCTCGGCGAGGACGCGGTAGGTGTAGGCGCGGGCCGTCTCGATCGTCACCCACATGTCGGCGAGTTTGAACGCGTTCGCCTGGAAGTCGGCGATACGCTTGCCGAACTGGCGCCGCCGCATCGTGTAGTCGAGCGCCACGTCGTAGGCGCGTTCACAAATGCCCAGGCAACCGGGTGCGAAGAAGATGCGCTCGAGGTCCAGCCCCGACATCACGACGGCCACGCCGCCGTGTTCCTTGCCCACGAGGTTGCGGGCGGGCACGCGGCAGTCGTCGAACAGCAGCTCGCCCGTCTGGCTGCCGCGGTAGCCCATCTTGATCATCTTTTTCGCGACCGAGAAACCGGGGAAGTCCTTCTCCACGATAAAGGCGGAGATGCCCTTTGACCCGGCCTCGGGATCGGTCTTGGCGTACACGAGCAGGACATCGGCGATGGGGCCGTTGGTGATGAAGATCTTGCGGCCGTTGAGCACATAGTCGTCGCCGTCGCGCACAGCCGTAGTGGCCATGCCGCCGATCGCGTCAGAGCCCGCCTCCGGCTCGGTCAGCCCCAGTGCCCCGACCAGCGAGCCGTCGCAGAGGCCGGGCAGGTAACGCTTGCGCTGCTCCTCCGTGCCGTTGCGGGCGATGTTGTTGGCGCAAAGGTTGTCGTGGGCGCCCCAGCTGAGCATCACCGCCGGGTTCCAGCGGGCCATCGCCTGGCAGACGAGCCCCGCCTCGAGCAGCCCCGCTCCCTGGCCGCCGTATTCGACCGGGATCGTTAGTCCGAGATAGCCGTTCTGGCCGAGGAGTGGGAAGATCTCGGAGGGCCAGCTCTCATCGTCGTCCATCGGCCCTGCGAGCGGGCCGAGCTGTTCGCGGCAGAACTTATCCGCCTCCGCCAGGATCTGGCGCTGTTCGTCGTTCAGGTCGAAGTTGGTCATGGCGCCATTATCGCGCCGCGCGAAGAAGGGCGCTCAACTGCCGGCGGCCAACTTTTCCCGCAGGCGCGCGATCTGTTGCGCGAATGGGCCTGCGTTTGGCGCGCCCAGCATCATCGGCGAGAGTTCGGCCTCGTCCGTCTTCAGCTCCACCATCACCGGCCCGCGAGTCTCCAGGACGGCCGGCAGCTGCGTGCGGAAGCTCTCCAGGTCATCGAATTCGAACGCGGCCGCATATCCCGCACCGCGCGCCATGGCGGCGAAGCTCACGCCTGCGCCGCCGGGCGTCTGCTGGCTCCCGGACGTCTGGTAGACGCCGTTGTTGAAGACGAAATGGATGTAGTTCTCCGGCGCCGCCCCCGCGACGGTCGCCAGCGAGCCGAGCTGCATGAGCAACGAACCGTCGCCGTCGAGCACGAGCACCTTGCGACCGGGCAGACCCAACGCCAGGCCGAGCCCGACCGATGACGCGCCGCCCATGAAGCCCACGCAGCCGACAGTCATCTCGTCGCCCGGCGCGAAGCGGTTCCAGGCCGTGAGCGCGCACATCGTCGGCACGGCCACGGCCTCGCCGCGCATCTCGATGATCGCGCGGACGGCGTCCTCGGGCTTCATACGAGTGGTCACAGGGCCGCCTCCTACGTCACGTCCGCCGGGAACGGGATGGCGGCGCCACTCAGGTCAGGAGCGCCAGAATAGAGCAGATTGTAGCGGCGATTTTGGAAGAGCCAGGCGCCGTTGAGCCGCCGGTAGCGGTCGTGGTACACGCCAACGCCGAGCCGCCTGCCGCCATCTGCCGTGTGCAGATACTCGCTCAAGTACCAGCGTGCGCTCGCCGTGTCACCGTCATGCGCCAGTACGACGCCCTGGTGAACGAGTTGCAGCGCCATGGGGAAGCCGCCCATCGCCTGCTTCCACAGCGCCACGATGTTCGCGCGACCCTCCGCCTTCGCCGCGCCGAGATCCCAGACCGCGTCTTCGGCCCAGGTCGCGGCCCAGTCGTCAGCGTCCCGGCGGCAGACGGCGTCCGCGTACCGTTCAACGAGCTGCCGCAGCTCTGAATAGATGTCGAACCCGGTTATTTCGATCATGGCATTCCCCACGGCGTCTTCGACGTACTCTACTCGCGCCGCCTGATTGGCGCGGGCATCGTTCAGGCGGGCACAGACATGTCGAGCTGGTGCTTTAACAGCTCGGCCATCACCTTCGCGCCGGTTGCTGCGTCCGGCTCGACCACGGGCAGCCGGGGCTCCCCGATCTCGCAGCCCAACTGGCGGAGCACGTAGCGGATCGTGCTCGGGCTCCCGTTCAGGAAGCAAGCATCGGTCACCCGGCAGAGGCGACGATGGATAGCGGCCGCCTCGGGGAGCGATCCCGCGAGGATGAGCCGCAGCATCTCTTTCTGCTGGCGAGCAACGACGTGCGAGGTGACGCTGATCGCTCCCCAGGCGCCCATGCACCAGAGATGGAAGTTGTCGTTGTCGTTGCCGCTCCAGATCTTGAAGTCGGGCCGGGCATCCATCACGGCGGCGCTTGAGGCGAGGTCGCCGTTCGCTTCCTTGTTGCCGACAATGTTCGGCACGTCTGCGCAGCGCACGATCGTGTCCACCGTGATGTTCACACCGGTCCGCCCCGGCACATTGTAGATGATCACGGGCAGGTTGGTGCTCTCGGCGATCGCGCGAAAGTGCTGGAAGATCCCCTCCTGCGGCGGCTTCAGGTAATACGGCGCCACCGCGAGAATCGCGTCGACGCGGGCGGCCTGGGCACGCTTCGAGAGCGCGATCGAATGATGCGTGTCGTTTGTGCCCGCACCGGCGACGACCGTCGCCGTGGCGCCGAGTTCGTCCTTGATCTCCGCCCAGAGCCGGGCCTTCTCGTCGTCGGAAAGCAGCGGAGATTCACCCGTGGTACCGGTGACGACGACGCCGTCGTTGCCGTTCTCCACCAGCTTCCGCGCGAGCCGCCGGGCATGGAGATAGTCGACCGAGCCGTCCGCCGTGTAAGGCGTGACCATGGCCGTGAGCAGGCGCCCGAGTTCTGGCATCGTCGTGCCTCCGGCTTCGCGAGATGGGAGGTAGAGGGTGACAGATTCCGCGCCGTTTCGCCAACTCCGCAGCCCGCGACCCCGGAAAAGCAGGACAGGCCCGGTGTCCGTGGACCCGGGCCTGTCTAGTTCGTGGACCTGGCGTTGGCGTGGCGTTGGCGTCTAGCGCGCCTTGCGCATGCCTTCGTTGACCAGCTTCGTGAAGCGTTCCAGCGCCTTTGCCTTCATCTCCGCCGCCTTCGCAGCGTCGAGTTCGCCGTTGGTCACGGCCTCGTCGACATGGGCGTTGAACGCTTTTGCGAGGGCGTCGATCACCGCCTGGGCGGTGACGTTGTGCGCGGTGGCCACCTGGGCGATCGTCTTCCCGCCCTTCAGCTCGTCCGCAAGGGCCTTCGGGTCGATGCCGATCGCGGCAGCCGCGGTGGACAGTGTGCCATGCTGGGCGCGGTCATGAGGCTGCGTCTGGCGGTCGGCCGGACGGTCGCCCTTGTGTGGGAGGCCCTCGTTGACCAG
>JAYUAG010000292.1:0-4439 GCA_043741475.1 Thermoflexaceae bacterium
CCGCTTCGGCCTCGCTTGCGTGGCCGAAGAGCGCCTCCTCTTTTACCGCAAGGCCGCGCCCGGAGTAGACGAGCCGCTGCAAATAGACTTCGCTCACCCCCGCCGCATGAGCAAGGCGCACGAGAGCGGGTAGCTGAAGGATGTTCGTGTGCAACCCCGTCATCCACAGCGAGAGGCGCGGGGTCGCGCTACCGGCGGCGTTGCGCGCGTGGGTGAGGGCGCGCACGTTCGCGAGGATGCGGTGGAAGCCGTTGCCGCCGCGGATGCGCCGATACGTCTCCGGCGTGGCGGCGTCGATCGAGACCCTCACCTCGTCGAGCCCGGAGCGCACCAACCGCGCGAGGAGCGCGCCCCGGAGCGTCAGCCCGTTCGTATTGAAGAGGGCATACGCGCCCCGCGCCTTCACGAGCGCGATGATCTCCGCGAGTTTCGGGTTCAGAGTCGGTTCGCCGATGCCGTGCAGCACCACCCTCCGGACGACCGGTAGCCGGTCCAACAGCGCGCCCACCTGTTCTGGAGACAGGTCCGCGGAGGGCTCGGCCATCCCCCACGACTGCGGACAGGTGACGCAACGGAGGTTGCAGCGGTTCGTGACCTCGAGGTAGAGCTCGTCGGGGAGCGCCGCCGTGCTGCCATCGGCCGGCCGCGCGATCACGGCGCCGCCCCGGAGAGCTGGCCACACGCCCGCAGGAGGGCGATGGCCTCCATGGTTCGCGGCGCCGTCGATTCGTGCCGTGCGAGCCTGCCTTCGAGCGCGAGCAGACCGTCCAGGTCGTCGACATCGTCCCAGGGCTGCGTGAGCGCCGTGCGTAATCGCAGGCGGAGGGCGTTGCCGACCACCCGTTCGAAAACGGTTTCTGTGCTCCAGCGCACACCCTCGAAGAGGGCCGGTTGCATCGACTTCACCCCAATCAGGTAGAAGCCGCCGTCCCCGGCGGGTCCGAGGACGAGGTCGGCGTCGCGCAGGCGCTCGAACGCGCGCTCGATGGAAGCAACGGGCAGGTCCGGCGTGTCCGACCCGATCAGCACGGGCACGCGGCCAGCCGCGATCGCGGACCCGAGCGCGCCGAGGATGCGGCGCCCCAGGTCGCCCCCGCACTGCGGCTCGAACCCGACTCCCTCCGTTCCCAGGAAGTGTCCCGCGGCCACCGTGGCCGCGACGGCGGGCGCGTACGCCAGGGTCACCGGCGAGCCGCTCGCCTGTGACAGCGCGAGCGAATCGGCGAGGAAGGCCGACGCCAGCTCGCGCGCCGCCGCCTCGCCAACATCCGCCGCCAGCCGCGTCTTTGTGGGGCCGCGGCCGGGCAGCCGTGTGAGCACGATTACGGCGCCACCTTGATCGCAGGGACTGCGAGAGTCATCCAACGAGGGGCCACCTCCTGAGTCGCCGCGGCAGCCTCGCCGCCACCGTGCGGTCGAGTCCGTAGCAGCGCCCGGCCGCGAGAAATGCGAGCGCAAGCAGCGGCAGCCACTCGATCGGCCCTTCCCATGCCCAGAGGTCGCGGTCGAGGTAGCGCCCGAGGTTGAGGAACCAGATGTGGAAGAGCATGACAAACCCGAGTAGTGCCGCGAGGCTCGTGAACGCTCCTGCCACAAGCAGCAGCCCGACGCCGATTTCGCCTGCCACGAGCACGGCGCCAAACGGGGCATAGTTTTCGAGGACGACGTTGTCGACGAGCTCTTTGTAGGCGCGCACGGGGTTCGAATTCGAATCGGAAGCGAGGCTGTTGCGGGCGCCGTCGTAAGAGATCAGGAATCCCGGAAATGGCGCCCAGTTCAGCCCGTCGAGCCCCGGCAGTTTCGCCAGACCGTTCGAAAGGAAGAGCAGCCCGAACGTCACCCGCAAGAGGAGGATCGCCAGCCGTTGCGCCGCCGGTTGCCACGATGGTGTGTAAGCCGCGGTGTGGTCCGTCACGGTCAGACCTCCATCACGAGGAGGGTAAGGGTCCTTCGGACGCCACCGGCGCCCGCCAATCCTTCGCTCACTCAGCGGCCGAGCTGGGCGAGGTCGGCGCTCTCGATCGTTGCTACCAGGTCATACGGCCCGGCAACGACATCGACGCTAAGCACGCGCGAGCCCTCCAGCTGGATCTCGGGCAGCGTCTCCTTGAGTTCCTTGACGCGGGTCTGGTCGGCTTCGATAAGGACATAGGCGCGGACGGCCATGGTGTGGTTCTCCCTGTTTCTGTTGCCGGTCGAAGCGCCCCCGACGGGAGCGCCATTGGGTCACCCTCACCTGAAGGGTTGGGGCAAAGCGCCGCTCGCAAGGATGGTGTGATAGAGGCGGTGGGCCTCGGCCAGCGCTTCGCCGAAGGGCGAAATACGACGCGTGATCAGCATGTCCTCTTCGCAGGCGAGAGGGTGCCAGAAGACACCGTCGAGGCTCACGGTGACCTCGGGTTCGAGCACCGCGGGCGAGACTTCCATCCCGGTTGCTGAGAAGCCGCGGCGTGCGAGCGGACGGAAGAAGTGACGTTCCGCCGGGATACCGAGCGACCGGACGAACTCTGGCATGGCCGCGCGGTTGTGCGCGTTCGCCGCCGTCTCGGTTGTGCTCACGCCGACGGTGAAACCCGCGTCGAGGAGCGTGTGAATGCCTTCGACCGCTTTCGCCCAGCTTCCCGGGCCGCGCACGCAGTCGTGGCCCGCTGGTTCCGGCGCATCCAGGCTCACCTGAAGGGTGACCTTGAGCCCGCTCAGCGAATCGAGCGCCTCCCGGCGCCTCCCGTGGAAGAGCATGGCGTTCGTCAGGACCGTCGTGGGCGTGCGTTCGGCGGCGTAACGGATCCGCTCGGCAATATCCGGGAGCAGGAAAGGTTCGCCGCCCGTAAGGAAGACCTCCGTGATCCCCGATTCAACCGCTTCATCGACCAGCTTGCGGTGGGCCACCAGCGAAAGTGCCCGCCGCTCCGCCCGCGGGCTCGAACGGGCGCAGCAGTAACCGCAGCGCAGGTTGCAGTCGAAGTTCGTGTAGATCCAGAGGCGGGGCGCGAAGGTCGCGCCGCAAGAGTTAGTCACCGCACGAGCCTACCGCGCGGCCTTCCCGTGATTCTTACGAAGCGGACACAGATGCGTTCGACCCGCGCCGCTCGCCCAACCCGGCCCGCAGTAGAACCGCGACCACAGGGAGCGGCATCGCCGCCGACTCACGCTCGAACGTACGCCGTGGACCGCGCGGCGACGCCGCATGCTCCGACCCCTATCATCCGCGTGGGCGGGTGGTTGTCAGACTTCGGGAGGTTGAGGTTGGCGCGAAACGAGACCCGCTACCGCGAGGCTGAGCGGAGGTTCTGGGAGTCCCTCGGCGTTAGTCCCACCGAGCGGCGGCTGGCGCTTCCCCACACGGGGGCCACCGTAAGGATCCAGGAGGTGGGCGAAGGCCCGGCGGTGCTGTTCGTCCATGGAGGGTCCACCTCTGGCGCAAGCTGGGCGCCATTGGTCGCCCAACTCCAGGACTTTCGCTGCATCGTCCTCGACCGCCCGGGCTGCGGCCTGAGCGACCCGCTCGCCACCCACTTCGATGACGTGGACCGGCTCGCGACGTTCGCCGAAGCGCTCCTCGTCGACGTGCTCGACGCGCTCGATCTGGACCTCGCCCACCTCGTCGCCACGTCGTTCGGCGGCTACATCGCCCTGCGCACAGCCGCCGCCCACCCGGACCGTGTCCGGCGGATGGTGGAGTTCGGCTGGACGATCGGCGCGCCGACTGCGGGGTTCCCGGCGGCCATGCGTATCACGAGCGTCCCATTCCTCGGTCGTCTCATGGCGGCCATACCGCCCAACGCGTTCGCCGTACGGGCGATCTATCGCCAGCTTGGCCTCGGCCCCGCCCTTGAGGACGGCCGCATATCGCCGGAGGGGTTCGACTGGTTTCTCTCGCTGCTGCGCGACACCCCAACGATGCGCAACGAACTGGCGGCCGGCCCCCGCTTCATCAACCCGATCCGGGGCCAGAACGAGCGCATTCTGCTTTCCGACAGCCTCCTGGCCAGCGTCCAGGCGCCGCTCTTCTTCCTCTGGGGCGAGAAAGACCCTCTCGGTGGCCCGGAAGTCGCCAGGCGATTCGCCGCACGCCTCTCCGACGCCGAGCTCGAAATCCTTCCCGGCGCAAGCCACGCACCGTGGATCGACGACGTTCAGCATGCCGCCGAAATCACGCGGAAGTTCTTGGGCGTCTGACGGCGCCCGCGGCGCCCGGGAACCGCGCGCGAGCAAGCGGGTAGGGACTCTCTTCACCATGCCAGGATCGGAGTCGCTGCGTGCCTGATGTCAGCTCAGCGCGCCGCGGATCTGCTCCAGGTGCATGGCCTCGTGTACGACCTGGTGGCGCGCGTAGTGCTCCAGCACGACTTCGCCCATCACCTCGTGGCGCCCCGTCCGTTGCCAGCCGGCATCCGTCAGACGCGACAGCACGCGGACGAGGTCGGAGCGCGAGGCGG
>JAYUAG010000293.1:0-4436 GCA_043741475.1 Thermoflexaceae bacterium
CTCTCCAGCGACGACGCCGGGTTCCCCGTAGAGGGATTCTCGCTGCCGGTCGCAGACCTCTTTGCCTGACGACGCACTGTGCCGTCGGTTCGGGGGAAGTCAGGTCCTGGATGCTCGCGGCCCCGGAGAGCATCGTCATCTGGGGTCGCAGCGCTTGCTAACGCGCGCTACGGACAGGCGCGGCTTCGCAGCACGACGACATCGCGTAGCTCAGACCAGCCGCTGCAGCTCCTCGAGGCTTAGCCGTGCCGCCCGGCGGCCGTGAGCCTTCAACGACGCAAGATCGCCCGCCGCCTGCGCGGCCTGCAGCTCTCCGAAGGTGAAGCGCTGGCCCGGGATCGCGACATCGACGGCGGACTCGGCGACGATCTGGAGGAAGACGCCGTTGTTGGCGCCGCCCTTGTGCAACTGGCCGGTCGAGTGCAGGAAGCGTGGCCCGAAACCGACGGTCACGGGCACGTAATAGTGGTCGCGCAGCCGAAGACGCACGGCGTCCAGGGCGGCGATAGTGGCCGCGTTTCTTGGCAGATAAGCTGTGATCGCGATGTAGTCGTTCGCGTGGACCGCCGTGAGTGCGGCTGCGGCCGAGTCAGTGCGAACGTCGGGCGCGTCACCGGCGAGGATCTTCGCAGTCGCGTCCTTCGCCTCCTGGACGTTTGGCTGGTCGAAGGCGTTTATCTCAAGGATCTGTCCGGCGATCGCGGTGGCGAACTCCCAGCGGAAGAACTCGGCGCCAAGCTGTCCGGGGCCGCTGAACGGCAGCCGCACGACGGGATGGCCCGCCGCTTCGAGCGCCGCCAGTTTGGGGTCGTCGCCAATCGCGATGAAGAGGCGGTCGCTGCCGTAGACGGCCGGCGCCCCGAGCGCTTCGCCCTCGACCGGCAGGATGCCCTTGCCTTCCTTGCCCGTGCTCTCGGCGATCAGCTGCTCGACCCAATAGCCGAGGGTCGCAAGCGCCGGCGACAACACGAGCGTCACCTTGTCGCGCCCGGCGAGCGCGCCTTCACCCATCACCGCGCCCAGCCAGGCGCCGGGATTGGTCGCGACGGCCAGTTCAGGGTGGCAGGCGTGCGACATCTCGCGGGCCGCGGCGAGCAGAGCGTCGATGTCCACCCCCATGAGGGCGGCGGGTACGAGGCCGAAAAATGAGAGCGCGGAGTACCGCCCGCCAATCTCGGAGGGATTCTGGAAGACGCGACGCACCTTGCGTTCGGTCGCCGTCTTCTCCAGCGCCGAGCCGGCGTCGGTGACGATGACGAAGTGGCGCGGCCGGTCGGCCAGTTCGGCGCAGCGTTCCCAGAAGAAGTCGAAGTGGCTGCGCGTTTCTAGCGTGCCGCCCGACTTGCTGGAGACGATGAACATGGTCTTCGCAAGGTCGAGGCTGCGATCGACGCCGAGGATTTGCTCAGGGTCGGTGGTGTCGAGCACGGTCAGTTTGAGCATGCCCGGCGCAACGCCGAAGGTTTCGCGCAGGACCTCGGGCGCGAGGCTGGAGCCGCCCATGCCGAGGAGGACGGCGTGCGTGTAGCCATCGGCCGCCACTTCCACCGCGAACGCCTTGAGTCCGGCCGCCTCGGCCGCCATCGTCTCGTGCACTGTCAGCCAGCCGAGCCGGTTCGTGATCTCCGCCGGGTCCGGCTTCCAGAGCGTGAAGTCCTTCGCCCAAAGCCGCTCGACCACCTTGTCGGCGGTCATACGTTCGAGGCGGCGCGCGACGGCCGCCTCCAGCGGGCCGAGGCTCGGCCGCAGTCCGCCCACGCGCGCTACGGCGAGCGCGTCCTCGATGCGGTCGAGCAGCTTGAGGAAATCCTTCTCGAAAGAAGCAAGGCCGTCCTTGAGCAACTTCGCCGTCACTGCGTCGAGGTCGACTCCCGCGGCGCGCACCGCGGTCAGCTCGGCCTTCGCGGCGGCGACGTTCTCGACCACCTTCGGCCGCACGTCCGCGTGGTCGAGGACGGCCTTCAGCGTAGCCGCCGGCATGGTGTTCACGGTGTCCGGCGCGACGAGCGAATCGACGTAGAGGACGTCGCTATAGGCCGGGTCTTTCGTCCCGGTGGAGGCCCAGAGCGGCCGCTGCACCATCGCGCCGTGGGCGGCGAGCTTCTCCCAGCGCGGGCCGGAGAAGATCTCCTGGAACCTGCCGTAAGCCACACGCGCGTTCGCCACCGCCGCCTTGCCCCGCAACGGCGAGCCAGCCGGCAGGAGTGCATCTACAGCGGTGTCGACGCGCGAGACGAAGAACGAGGCAACGCTGGCAACGCGCGAAATGTCACCACCAGCGGCCACTCCGCGTTCAAGGCCCTTGACGTACGCCTGGGCGGTGGCTTCGTAGGCCGAGAGGGCGAACAGCAGGGTGATGTTGATGTTCACGCCGGCCGCGACGAGCTCCTCGAATGCGAGGATGCCCGCGGGGTTGCCGGGCACCTTGATCATGACGTTCGGACGATCGACCAGGGCCCAGAGCCGCTTCGCCTCCGCAATGGTCCGCTCCGTGTCGTCCTCGATCCCGGGCGGCACCTCGAGCGAGACGTAGCCGTCCTTCCCGTGGGTGCGATCGTAGACGGGCCGGAGGACGTCGGTCGCGGCGCGGATGTCCTCGACGGCAAGCTCGACGAAGGCGTCGTAGCGGTCGACGCGGCCGCGCCCGGCGATCGTGCGGATCGCCTCGTCGTAGTCGGTCGAACCGGAGACGGCTTTCTCGAAGATAGAGGGGTTCGAGGTGACCCCCGTGATCCAGCCGTCATCGACCATCCGTTTGAGTTCGCCCGCGGTGAGCATGCCGCGGCTGATGGAGTCGAGCCAGGGGCTCTGGCCGACCTCGACGAGTTGCACCGTTCGTGGTTTTGCTCGAGTTGCACTAGCCAACGTGGACCTCCGTCATGCAGGAGTACTGCTGTTCGATGGCGATAACTTTCTTGAGACGCCGCACATGGCGTTCGGCGCCGGAGAACCGGGCGCCGGCGAAGGCGCGCACGACTTCAAGGGCGAGTTCGGAGCCAATGACGCGGGCGCCCATCGCGAGGACGTTCATGTCGTCGTCCTCCACGCCCTGGCGGGCGGAAAAGGTGTCGTGGCAGATCGCACTGCGCACGCCGGGCAGCTTGTTCGCGGCGACGCTGGCGCCGACGCCGCTGCCGCAGAGCAACACGCCACGCTCGGCCTGGCCACGGATGATCGCTTCGCCCACGCTGCGCGCCGCATCCGGGTAGTCGGAGGGCCGGTCCGCGGAGTCGACGCCGAGGTCTTCGACTTCGTGACCGGCTTTGCGCAGGGCAGCAATAACCGGGGCCTTCAGGGGGAAGCCGGCGTGGTCTGAGGCGATCGCGTAGCGCATGGTCATCCGTTCATTGTACGCGCGATCGAGCGCTTTGCCGCGGCCACCACGTTCTCGGCCGTGAGTCCGAACTCGGCGTAGAGGCGGCTGGCCGGGGCGGAGGCGCCAAAGTGGTCGAGGGCGATGATTTCGCCCGCCTCGCCGGCGTACTTGTGCCAACCGAGCGGCGAGCCCGCCTCGATTGCGACGCGCGCCCGCACAGTTCGCGGCAGGACCGATTCGCGGTACTCGGGCGGCTGCGCGTCGAAGAGGTCCCACGAGGGCATGCTCACGACCCGCGTTTCGATCCCCTCCGCGAGCAACTGTTCCCGCGCCAGCATGGCAATGGCGACTTCTGAGCCGGTGCTCATGAGCACGACCACTGGCTTCTCCGAGGGCGCCTCCGCGAGGACGTATGCGCCGCGGGGGACTCCGGCGCGCACCCGCTCCAGGTCGTCGATAACGGGGAGGTTCTGGCGGCAGAGGATCAGCGCCGTCGGGCCCGGGCCCTCGACCGCGAGTTTCCAGGCCGCCGCCGTCTCGTTCGCGTCCGCCGGCCGCAGCATCCGAAGCCCCGGCATAGCCCGAAACGAGGCAAGGTGCTCGATCGGCTGGTGGGTGGGGCCGTCTTCACCGAGCCCAATGCTGTCATGGGTGAAGATGAACACGGTCTTGGCTTTCATCAGCGCAGCGAGCCGGATCTGCGGCCGCATGTAGTCGCTGAAGACGAAGAAGGTGGCGCAGTAGGGGATGAGGCCACCGTGGAGGGCCATGCCGTTCGTGATCGCGCCCATGGCGTGTTCGCGGACGCCGAAGTGGACGTTGTGGCCGCACCACTCGCCGATGCCGAGATCGCCGTAGCCCTTGAGGTAGGTGTTCGTCGATGGCGCGAGGTCGGCCGAGCCGCCCACGAGCCCTTCGAGCACGGTGATGAGGCCGTTCAGCACCTTCCCCGAGGCGACGCGTGTCGCCACCTCGCCGTCCTTCGACGAGAAGCCGGGGATGGCTTCTTCCCATCCGGCCGGCAATTCGCCCGCCTGCATCTGCCGGTAGAGCGCGGCCTCCTCGGGATAGGCCGACTGGTAGGCGGCGAAGCGCGACTGCCACTCAGCCTCGGCGGCGC
>JAYUAG010000294.1:0-1783 GCA_043741475.1 Thermoflexaceae bacterium
ACGATCGCCCCCTCCAGGTCTTCCGGGCGTCCGAGCCGCCCCATCGGCGTCCGTTGGAGCGTGTGCTCTTTGGTCTCGGGCATGGCGTCGTAAACCTGGTCCATCATCTCCGTGCCTTCGAAGTAGGCGGGTGCGATCGAGTTCACGCGGATGCCTTCACGGGCGTACTCGATCGCGAGGACACGGGTCAGTCCGTCGACTCCGGCTTTGGCGGCGTGGTAGCTGGCGGCGCGGAACTCGCTGCCGACCTTCCCCAGGATGGAGCTGATGTTGATGATCACGCCCCCTGGCGGCTCTTGCTTCAACATCTGGCGAGCGGCGAGGCGGCAGCCGTTCATCGTCGCCAGCAGGTCAAGCTCGATCACCGCGCGGAACTTGCGCACGGAACTCTGGTCGTGACGTAACGCCGTCCGATCCGTAAAGCCCGCATTGTTGACCATGATGTCGAGCCGGCCGTATTCCGCGACGACCTGATCCACCAGACTCTCGAACTGCGCCTCATCCGTGATGTCTGCGGTGAGCGCGGTCGACCGCACGCCGAAGCTGCGCACGAGCGTGGCCGTCTGTTCGATCATCTCCTTGCGCCGCGCCGTGACCACGACGTTGGCGCCCGCCTTCGCCATCCCCCGCGCCAGGCCGACGCCGATGCCGCTCGATGCGCCCGTCACCAGCGCGGTCTTCCCTTCAAGGCTGAACATCTGGCTGAGCGATGCGTCCACATGGCCCTCCGCGGCGGGGATGGCGCGCATCGTACGGCGGGCCGGTGCGGGCCGCGAGCGCCGCTCAGGCTGGCGGCGCGGCCTGCATCGCGAACTTGCCCAGCTTCTCGGGCGTCATCGCGCCCAGTTCGGCCAGCTCACAGATGATCGGGTACCGCGCGACCTGGCTGCTGTCACGCGCGGACTGATACGCCGCGAGCGCATCGTCCAGCGGCTGGTCGCCCTTGAAACCGCTCGTCAGCGCGGTCGCGAGGAGTTCGGCGTCGCGGAAGGCGTCGTCGATGCCAGTGCCACAGATCGGGTCCTTCAGGTAACCGGCGTCGCCGACGAGCGCCCAGCCTGGACCGTAGGGCTTGCGGAAGAAGCTGCGGCGGCCTTGCATTCCCAGCCAGCGCCCATCGACCTCCGCTCCTTCAATCAGCGCCGCGATGCTGGGCGCCTTCTCCTTGAGCACGCCAGTGACGTAGCCCGCCGGGTCCGCGCGCACCTCGTCCCAATGGGAGATCGCCGTCTCGATCCCCGCGCAGCCGCCACCGTTCGTGGCGAAGTAGAAGGCGAAGACCTCATCGGCAAGGGTGATCTCGTGGACGTCGGTGGGTGTGTCCTTGAAGTAGGCGTAGAAGCCGCAGGATGTCGGTTCGTGGACGTCATACTCGTCGGCGCCCACCTGCTTCGCCACGAACGAGTTGCGCCCGTCCGCCCCGATCACGACTCGCGCCTCCTCGGTTACTTCGGCGCCCCCGCTCGGCCGGCCAACGATGCCCGTGACCGCGCCGTTCGTGTCGCGCGTCAGGCCCTGGACGGAGAACCCCTGCCGGACTTCCGCTCCCGCTTCGCGAGCCGCCTCCATGAGCGCGGTGTCAAGTATCGTCCGCCTTGGCGCCATCGACGGGAGTCCACCGGGAGGCGCGGGAATGCGCACGCCGAGAGCGTTCAGCGTGAGACTCGTCACCTGGGGCGTGCCCGCATCCACGAGCCGTTGACGGATGCCCCACGCGTCGAGCCGCGTCACCGCGTCCGGCTGAAGAAAATGGGTTGAGAGCACGTCGCTGGGGAAGGTGTCC
>JAYUAG010000295.1:0-1777 GCA_043741475.1 Thermoflexaceae bacterium
GCTCCCCGGCGACTGCACTACATCCGTTCGCACTGGCTACACGCGGCAATGGTGTTGCTCCCGTTCCTGCGGCCGCTGCGCGCCCTCCGCCTCCTTCGCGCTTTGCGAGTGGCTCGGGTGGCCGTCGCGATAGGTGTCGACGCTTCGTTACTCCGGCGGATCGCTGCCCAACGCGGCCTCCAACTCACCGTTGCAGCCGTCGTTACAACCGCCGTTCTGGGCGCGCTCCTCGTGCTGTTGGCCGAACGCAACGAGGCTTCCGGGAACATCCATGACTACGGCGACGCGCTCTGGTGGTCTGTCTCGACGATGACGACCGTCGGTTACGGCGACCGCTTCCCAACCACTCCGGCGGGACGTGGGATCGCCGTCGTGTTGATGCTTGTGGGTATCGCCGCCCTTTCGACCCTGACGGCCACGATCGCCGCGTTTTTGGTCCAGGAGCGCGAAGCGGACACAAAAGTCACCCTCGCTGACGTCATGACAGAACTCCGCGAGATCCGGGCTATCCTTGGGCTTCCACCATCTGACCGCGCCAGGTAGCTTCTCGCTGCCGGGAATCCGGCGCGGGTCGTCTGCCACTCGGCCACTTGGAACTCGGCCCTCGGAACTCCCTTTGTGTTCTTGGTGTCTTGGTGGTTAACTGCGCCAGCCACTTCGTCCGGAGAGAACGCCATGGACTTCGACATCCCCGCCGACATTACCCAGATGCTCCACGATATCGATGACTTCATCGAGGCCGAGATCAAGCCCCTGCAGGCCCAGGACGACAACGAACGCTTTTTCGACTACCGCCGCGAATACGCCCGCACCGACTTCGAGAACGGCGGCGTGCCGCGCAAGGACTGGGAGGAGCTGCTCGCGGAGATGCGCCGCCGCGCCGACAAGGCGGGCTTCCTGCGCTATGCCATCCCCGCGCGGTATGGCGGTAGAGACGGCACGAACCTCGCCATGGCGATCATCCGCGAGCATCTTGCCGCCAAGGGCCTCGGCCTCCATAACGACCTTCAGAACGAGTCCTCCGTCGTGGGCAACTTCCCCACGATCAAGATGTGGGAGCGTTACGGCAGCGAGGAGCAGCAGAAGCAGTTCCTCGGTGGGATGTTCACGGGCGAATCGCGCGTTGCCTTCGGCCTGACCGAGCCCGGCCACGGGTCTGACGCCAGTTGGCTCGAAACCCGCGCCATCCGCGACGGCGACGACTGGGTGATCAACGGCCAGAAACGCTTTAACTCGGGCATGCACGCCGCCACCCACGACATGATCTTTGCTCGGACTTCGGGCGATGAGGGCAAGCCCAAGGGCATCAGCTGCTTCATCGTGCCCGTGAAGAGCGAAGGCTTCTCCGTCGACTTCATGTGGTGGACGCTGAACATGCCCACGGACCACGCCGAGGTGACGCTCAAGGACGTGCGCGTCCCCGCCGATTCGATGCTGGGCACGGAAGGCGACGGGCTCGCCCTCGCGAACACGTTTACGCATGAGAACCGCATCCGCCAGGCCGCCTCGGGCGTGGGCGCCGCCCAGTACTGCATCAGCGAGTCGGTGAAATACGCGAACTCGCGCATCACCTTCGGCAAGCCGCTCTCCGAGCGCCAGGCGATCCAGTGGCCGCTGGTGGAGCTCCAGACCGAGTGCGAGATGGTCCGCAACCTCGTCTACAAGACCGCCTGGGAGCTCGACCACCGCCACCACATGGAGATCAGCGATAAGGTGGCGATGTGCAACTATCGCGCCAACCGCCTCGTCTGCAACGCCGCCGACCAGGCGATCCAGG
>JAYUAG010000296.1:0-10201 GCA_043741475.1 Thermoflexaceae bacterium
CTGCTCGTGCCGGCCTGAGCTGGAAGCACACGTTTGGCAGCGTGTCCCTCGGCCTGATGCGGGGCCTCCTGGTGGGCGTAGCCCACTGGCCGCCACCCCATCGCGGAACCGCCCAGTGGTCGGGCGCGCCCACCATCAGGAGCAGGGCGAAAAGCGTCGCCCGTGCGGCGAAACGTTGGCCACGGCGCCCGGATCGCATGGCCGAATGGTAACCCAACCACGGTCACGGTCACGTCCGTCGAGGTCGAAAAGAATCCCACACGGGGCGGCTCCCGTAGGCTCCACCAATGAACCGTGCCCTGGCTGTTTTCCTTACGTCGATCGTCGTCGTCAATGCTGCCTCATGCGGCGGCTCGTCCGCTCCCGCTCCGGAGCGGTCCGCCGCCTACAGTGGTGTGGGAACGGCCACGCCCGCGGCGACTGCGACCGCAACCGCCACGAGCCCAACGGTCCGGCCCGAGAGTTCGCCGTCGCCGACGACCACGCCCGGGATAACCGCCACAACCGCGACGAGTACCGCTTCGTCACCCGCGGCAACTGCGGCGCCTGTCTCGCCCGCGGCTAGCACAGCAACCGCGGCGGTTCCCACGCCAACCTCAGCCCCACCACCGCCCGCGGGCCCCGTGAGGATTGTGATCGGCGCGAACAACCTCGCGTTCGACCGTGCCTCGGTGCGCGTGAAGGCGGGAGCGCAGGTGACCGCCGTCTTCAACAACATCGATGATGGCGTGGAGCACAACCTCAGCTTCGGCGCGCCCGGCCTCGCCCACGGAGACACGTGCAAAGGCCCGTGTTCGACCACGCAGACGTTCACCGCGCCCGGGCCGGGCCGCTACTTTTTTCTCTGCACCCTCCACCCCATGTCGGGCGACTTCATCGTCGAGTGAGGTCCGGGTCCGTGCCTGGCCTCAAATCTCGCCACGCCGCATCCGCCATTCGAGGACGAACGGGTTGTGCTTCTTCTCGAAGGCGATGGTGGTTTCGTCCATGTGGCCGGGGAGCACAGCGGTCTCGTCGGGCAGCACGAGAAGGCGCTCACAAATGCTTGTCATCTCCTGGTCGAAACTCCCGCGGGGAAGGTCTGTGCGGCCGATGGAGCCGTGAAAGAGCGTGTCGCCGCTGAACAGGGCGGCGGCCTCCTCGCAGTAGTAGCTGACGCTGCCGGGCGTATGGCCGGGCGTCGTGATGACGCGCAACCGCACGCCCGAGACCTCGACGATGTCGTCGTCGTCGACGAATTGGTCCGGCAGCGGCGGCTTCTGCGAGGGGTCGAGGCCGAAGCGCCGGGCGGACATGTCGAAGCCGTCGCGCAGCAAGTCAAGGTCCTGGTGATGGAGCAAGAACTTCGAGCCTGTACGGTTCTGTACACCCTGGACACCAAGCACGTGGTCGATGTGCGCGTGCGAGTTCGCGATCAACTTGATCGTCACGCCGAGGTCCGCCGCCAGCGCCAGGACCTCATCCGGCTGGTCGCCCGGGTCGATGCAGATCGCCTCGCCCGTCTTGCGGCTGCCGATCACCCAGCAGTTCTCCTGGAACACGCCGACGACGATGCCTTTGACCATGAGTTCGTTTGCCACTTCCATGCGGGGGAGGCTAGCAGGTGTTGGGTGTTACAGGCTAAACCCGGCGACAGGGCGACCGATGGAGCTCACTGAGGCGCTCGCGATCTTCGCCTGCGCCCTGGGCGCGACCTTCATCGGGACGCTGAGCGGCTTCGGCTTCGCTCTGTTGATCGTGCCGCCATTGTCGTTTGTCATCGGCGCGAAGGACGCGGTCGTGCTGTCGAATGCACTTGGGTTCAGTTGGCTGGTGACGATGTTCACGCGGCTTCGCGCGGATGTCGCCTGGGGCACGGCGATACCGCTCACGATCGCCGCTTTCGCCGGGATGCCGCTCGGGCTGCTGATCCTCGAGGTCGCTTCGCAGCGGACGTTGCAGTTGATTCTCGCAGTCAACGTCCTCGCCGCCGTCTTGTTGATCTGGCGGGGCGTGGTCCTGCCGTTTCATGGGCGGGCGTTCGACGCGGTGGCAGGGTTCGTCAGCGGCATCCTCAACACGAGCACGAGCATGAACGGCCCGCCGATCGTCATTCACCTCCAGAACCGGGGGATGGCGGCGGCGCCCTTTCGCGCGACCATCGCCGCGGTGTTCGTCGCGAGCAGCGTCCTCACGCTTGCGCTCTACGCCGTGGGAGGGCGGCTCGACGGCGAGGTGTTTCAACGCGTCGGCGTTGGTCTGCCGGGCCTGGCGATCGGGTATCTCGCGGGCAGCGTCGTCGTCCGGCGACTCGACCAGGCGCAGTTCCGGCGCGTGGTCATGGGCGTGCTGGTCGCGAGCGCGGTCATGGTGTTTGCGCGGGCGCTGACGGCGTGAGCGGCGCCTTCGTCCGTTAGTTTGGGCTCTGCTAACGTTCCACCACTCACCACTCTGTCCGAGGGATCGTCCATGCCCCTGCCCGCGCTTGACTATGTCTTCCACCCGAAAAGCATCGCGATCGCAGGCGTTTCAGCGAAAGAGGGGGCGGGATTCGGCGGCGGCGGCTTCGTCGGTTCGCTCCAGGAGATTGGCTTTCGCGGCCCGATCTTCCTCATTCATCCGTCGGCGCCTGCGATCCGCGGGGTGAAGTGCTACGCGCGTCTCACGGACATCGGCGACGACATCGACCACGTGATTTCTTCGGTGCCTGCGCGCGCCGTGCCGGGCTTGCTCGAAGACTGCATCACCAAGGGCGTGAAGGTCCTCCACCTCTTCACCGCGGGCTTTACGGAGACGGGCGACGCGGAGAAGGCGAAAATGGAGCAGGCCGTCGTCGCCCGCGCGCGCGAAGCGGGCATTCGGCTGATCGGGCCGAACTGCATGGGCCTCTACGTCCCCTCCGGGCGGCTGGCGATGATGGGCGGCCAGATCGCCGAGAGCGGCCCGGTGGGCATGGTCTCGCAATCCGGCATGAACGCGGGCGAGTTCGTGCGCTACGCCATGCCGCGAGGCATCCGCTGCTCGAAGGTCATCTCTTTCGGCAACGGCGCCGACCTGAAGGCCGCCGACTTCTTCGAATACTTCGCCGAGGACGAGGAGACCGAGATCATCGTCGCCTACCTGGAGGGCATCCAGGACGGGCCGCGGCTGGCGCGTGCGATCCGCACAGTCGGTGCGAAGAAGCCGCTCGTGATCCTCAAGGGTGGCCGCACCGAATCCGGTGGGCGCGCGGCGAACTCCCACACCGCCTCGCTGGCCGGGTCGCTCAACATCTTCGATGGGCTCTGCAAGCAGGCAGGCGCAATCCGCGTGGAGAGCCTCGAAGAACTGGTCGATGTCGCCGTCACCTTCCGGTTTGTGAAGAAGATTGGCGGGCCGAATGTGGTCGTGGTCGGTGGCGGCGGCGGGGCGAGCGTGCTCGCCGCGGACGACCTCGACGCGGTTGGGCTGGCGTTGCCACCGCTGCTTCCCGAAACGCAGGAGGCGCTGGCGAAGGTCACCCACGAGGCCGGCACGAGCGTCCGCAACCCCGTAGATACGACGGCCATGTGGGAGGGTGAAGGCTTCCACCAGACGCTCGAGGCGGCGGCGGCGGCGGCGAACGCCGACTGCGTGCTGTACCATACGAGCTTCGGCGGCGGTGGGCCGAGCGGGCGCTGGGGCAACCCGCGCGAACGCTTCCCCAAGCAGGTCGAGAGCCTGCGCTCGATCCAGGAGGAGTTTGGAAAGCCGATGCTCGTGGCCATCCGCGCGGCCACCACGGCCGAGGGCTTCGAGCAGGGGAACGAGTTCCAGGAGCAGTGCTGGAAGGCCGGGATTGCCACCTACCCCAGCATCGCGCGAGCAGGCAAGGCGGTCGCGCGGCTGTTGGAGTGGCAGCGGATGCGCGCCTGAGGCCACGATCGTGGTGATATAGTGTCTGTGTGAACGAACGTATCTCTATCGACCCCCGAGTGTGCAGCGGGAAGCCGTGCTTCCGCGGCACGCGCATCATGGTGCACCAGCTTTTCGACGCCCTGGAAGGCGGCGGCAGCGTGGAAGAATTTCTGGAGAGCTTTCCGGACTTGACCAGCGACGACATCACCGCTGCCTTCGGCTGGGCCGTCGAACTCGTGCTCGCCAGGCGACGCGCTGCCATGTCCGTTTCCTAGCCACGACCACTGGTGGGTCCACCCTCCACGTGGCTAAAACGGTGTACGGTTTCTTCTCGCGCTGTGTATGCCCTTATCTCGCACGCATTTCTGCGCAACAGTTACTCACAGTGTGTGCAACGTGTGCACACACTTTGCACAGAGACAAGGCGTCGCTTCGATGCTACGATAAGTCCATGCAATCGGGCGAGTTCTTACTTCCGCTCTTCATCCTGCTCGACCAGAACATGCCTCGCGAGGTCCAGCCGTGGCTGGAGGCCGCGCGCCCCGGCTGGACCGTCCGGCACACTGCTGAAGTGGGGCAGTCGACAGCCGCCGATGACGAAGTCGCCGCCTGGGCTGCGGGAGTGGGAGCGATCATCGTCACCTTCGACGAGGACTTCGCCGACCAACGGCACTATCCGGTGGGCAGCCATCCGGGAGTCGTGCGACTCAGGGTGCGCGCGCGCGCGGCAGAGGCGATCGAAGCACTCTCTCGACTCCTCGATCAGGTAAATGACGACGATTTGCCCGGCGCGCTCGTCGTCATCGGCCAGGCGAACATCCGCGTCCGTCGACTCTGAGCGCTATCCCCTTCGCGGTCTGCACAGGCTGCGGGTTGACGGTCCGTCGCCCAGGGTGGTGGCGAAACACGTTCCAGGATGTCGACGGTGAAGCCGGCTTCGTGGTAGATCGTCGGTTCGCGCGATGGGATCGACCGGAGGCTCGGCGATCCTCCGGTTCGCGCCACGAACGAGCGCGCGCGGTGGTGGGGCCGAGTCGATAGACTTGGCGCTGTGGACCCTGCCCGGTCCTCGGCGAGCCGATAGCGATGCAGTCAGCGTTTTCTATGGAAGAGCCCTTCGACCCTGGTGCGCCATTGGCCGCGAGGATGCGGCCGCGAAGCCTCGACGAGTTCGCCGGGCAGGAGAAGGCCGTCGGGCCACGCTCGATGCTGCGGAACGCGATCACGAGCGGCAAGCTGCCGTCGATCATCCTCTGGGGGCCACCGGGCTGCGGCAAGACGACGCTCGCGCGCATCCTCGCGCGCCAGTCGAAGGCGGAGTTCGTGCAGCTCTCGGCGGTCTCCTCGGGCGTCGCCGACCTGCGCAAGGTCGTGGCCGAGGCCAAGGCGAAGCGCCAGGCTGGACTCGCGACGGTCGTGTTCATCGACGAGATCCATCGCTTTAACAAGGCCCAGCAGGACGTCATCCTGCCCTACGCCGAAGACGGCACGATCACGCTGATCGGCGCGACCACAGAGAACCCGTCGTTCGAGGTGGTGGCGCCGCTGCTCAGCCGCGTGCGCGTCATCCGGCTGACGTCGCTGAGCGAGGAGGATCTCGCCCAGGTCGTCGAGCGCGCCCTGGGCGATACGGAGCGCGGCCTTGGCGCCATGAAGCTCGCGATCGAGGACGACGCCCGGCGCCTGTTGCTGGAAGGCGCGAACGGGGACGGCCGCGCCGCGCTGACGGCCCTCGAGATCGCCGCCCAGTTGGCGGCGGGCTTCGGGCGCCCGGCGATCACCGCCGACGATGTGCTCAACGCCCTCCAGGACCGGCGGCCCTACTACGACAAGCAGGCCGACTTCCACTATGACACCGTCTCGGCGTTCATCAAGTCGCTGCGCGGCTCCGACCCGGACGCGTCGCTCTACTGGCTGGCGCGCATGATCGAGAGCGGCGAAGACCCGCTCTTTGTCGTGCGGCGGATGGTGATCCTGGCCTCAGAGGACGTCGGCCTCGCCGACCCGCAGGCGCTCTCGGTGGCCACCGCCTGCCAGCAGGCCGTGCACTTCGTCGGCATGCCCGAAGCGTTCTACGCCATGGCCCAGTGTTGCCTCTACCTTGCGCTCGCGCCCAAGAGCAACAGCGCCGCGACCTCGTACGGCCGAGCAAAAGAGGATGCGCTGCGGACCTCGCATTTGCCCGTGCCGATGCACCTGCGCAACGCGGTCACGGGGATGATGAAGGGCATGGGCTACGGTCAGGGTTATCGTTACGCCCACAACGAGCCGGGACACATTGCCCGCGGGGAGCGCTACTTGCCCGAAGCGCTGGGTGACGGCAACTATTACGTGCCCGGCGACCAGGGCCGCGAACCGGAGCTGGTGAGCCGGTTGCGGACACTCCGCGAGCCGGGGCCACGAGACCTTCCGAGGGAGGATGCGAATGGTCAGGGGTGAATACAAAGACGCAAAGGCCGCGAAGGTGTGCCGAGGAAATCAACTTCACGCCCTCTTTGCGTCCTTTGCGCCTTCGTGTGAACCTGCGCCTTCGTGTGAACTACTCAGGAGCGCCCAATGAAGATCCAGTTTCTCTACTCGAAGAGCACCGGCCGCGGGAAAGAGGCGGAGGAAGCCCTCGCCCAGGCGGTCGAGGCAACAGGGCTGGCGGTCGAGATCGAGTACGTCGAGGTGCTCGATAGCGAGGACGCAAAGACGAAGAAGTTCCTTGGCTCTCCCTCGATCCGCGTCGCCGGTATCGACGTGGAGTACGGCGACCGCGAGCCGGACGAGTACCAGGCCGGGACGCGCTACTACAACACGCCCCAGGGCTGGAAGCCGTATCCCCACGCGCGCCTGATCGCGAACACCATCGTGGAAGCGCAGGCGCGCGCGCAGAAGGCGTAGGCTGGGACGAATGGGGGAGGGCTGACACATCGTTCAACCGCACCTCGGTGGGTCGACCGTTCCGCGCGGGCGCCATCCCCGCGGGCAACAAGGACGATCAAAGCCTTATGGGATGGGCGGGCTGATCAGGAAGGTGTTGGCTGGAATCAGGGCCGCTACCTCCCGCGCAAGGATGCCACAGCCAAAGTAAGCACTCACGATCTTGTCATCCGAGACAGTGAAAATCTGGCCTCCCAGGGCACCTCGCTCCAGGATGATTCCGAGGTCACCGGCCGGCAGCCGGTCGATACTCGGGTGTCGCGCGGACGAGCGATAAATCGCATAGATCCTCGGGACATCCGGCGATCCCATAATCGCGCTAAATTGGCCCTCAAGTTCCTCCGGAGACATAAAATAGTGACAGCCGGCAGCGGGGAAGACTGAGACGAGCGTGCCCGCCGGGATACCTGCTGGGCAGACCGGACCCTCCAGCCCAATTCGCGGTGTCGTGATGCACGCCTCTGGCCGTTCCTGCAGCAGCGGTTGAATCGTCCCCCAATCTCGTGACTGCAGCGCCCGCACGATGGGGTCAATTGATGGCTTCGCTCCGGCCGGAGGAGTCGGGCCGGGGGGATTAGTGGCCAACGCCGACGGATTCGATGTCGGCGAGATTTTCGGCGGGCTGGCGATAGGGGTCGGCGTAGTCACGGGCATCGCCCGCTGCGAGCCCGAGCATGCCCAGGATAGCGACAAGGCGGCCCCTATCGCCAGCCCGGCCAACGCCAGCATGCACCGGCGCGCCCTGTGGGCCGCCGGTGCATCCCCCGTTGCTGCACACGGTTGGTCGTCGATCATAATCTCAGTGGTACATGAGGAGGTTGCCCTGATTGACGGCCTGACCAGAGTAGCCAGCGATCTCCTCCCGCATGCCATCGCCGTTCATGTGGCCCACATGGAGGTGTGCGGCCACACCACAGCTGGCGACTGTGTAACCGATGTAGAGATCGCTCTCAGATGCGCCTGGATTGATATTCCAACTGCGCCCCCATTTGCCCTCATGGTCGGTGAGGTGTACGTAGTTAATGCGCCCGTAGTAGTAGTACTGCCCACCGGGGGTGTGGTCATAGAGCAAGAACTTGCTGCCGAGGCAGTCCGTGCTGTTGGCTTTGTAGTTATAGATCTCATAGTAGAGGTAGTCAGTGGCGTGGGGGTTTTCCAGGTAGGAGTAGACGGCGTTCCCAGTCGCATTGAGATCGAGCGCCCGTTCGCCGTAGCCCGCCGCGTGCGACCATGTGCTCGTCACGGTAGTGTTGAATTGAAGGGGTGAACGAACGTAGGAGTAGTACCCCAGGGCGCTCGTCAACGACCACATCGACGCGACGATTGTGGCGAGGACTAGTGTCCGGGTCTTCCAGCCTCCCGACAGACCGATAAGTCTGCGCTTCATTTCTTTACCTCGCCGATGAAGTTGTGGACGATGGACATGAAGGAGTCATCAGAGAGGAACCCCTCCCCGTGAATCGCGTAGATCACTCCGGCCTGATAAAGGTATACCGTGCGAGGCCCCAGGCCCCCGGCCACATTGGCGGACGGTAGTATCGTTAGCGCGGGCAGGCCGTCAACTGTCGTTAGCCTGAACTCGGTGACCGGGCTGTTGAGGGGAACAACGAGGTTAAAGTTGCCGACCTTAGTCCATGCGCCGAGGGAGAGCAATTGGCGTTGGATATCGTCACTGTAGTATGTGACGGATCCGAAACCGCTCGCGTTCTTGCGACCCACCGCCGCAGTTAGTTTGAACCGAATCAGGTCGGCGGGGGCGAGTACAGGCGTATCGGGCATTTGCTGCCTGATTGCGGCCAGGTTGGTCTCCGGGACGAGGTTCTCCAGGCCCGGGGGCCCCGCGAGGTTCGCCCGTTCCTCGTTCGGCCCACTGATCCGGAATGGCGAGGCGTCCAGCGGAGGGGCCGCCTGGATGGCTGTCCCTTCGCCAGAGGGCCACGGAACGGATGGCTTGCCGCCACCGCTGGCGGCGAACGCTGCGGCCGCCACTGCGAAAACGGCGAACGCCGCAGCGCTAGCCCCCAATGCTATCAGTAGCGGCGGACGTATTGATCGTCGTTTGCGAAGCGTCACGGTGAATCACCTCGTTCCAGAGTCGTTGCCGACTTCAGCTTGGCACGGGCTGACCCGTCGTCGCAGCGTTCGATCGACCTATTCTTTCGGCGGTTTAACTTCACGCTCATACCAAACGGCTACCTCGGCCCGATTACGAAGACCGAGCTTGGCAAGAATGATTCGCATGTGGGCTTTGACCGTGGAGTGCGCCAAGATCGCTTCCGCCGCGATTTCCCGATCGCTGAGCCCCATCCACACGCCGCGTGCGACGGCCAACTCTCGATCGCTCAGCAGCTCCGGCACAACGATCCCCCTTTCGCTTCGACCGCTGCACGCCTGGGGGCGAGAATTAGCATGCGTCTCTTCCGGATATTACGCAACCCCTTACGTGGGGTAGGACCAAGCCAAACATGCTTGCGAGGAAAACCGTGGCGACCTCCAGCCCGCATCGCCGCCGCTGCTCTTCAGGTACGCGTGGACGTTCTTCGGACAGCAGTCGAAGTCCTCGCGGTTGAAGGGGAGGGAAGCATGAGTTGAGACCTTGGAGGGTCATCGGTCGATCTGGCCAGCGGCCAATAGTCTTGGCCACGGGCCCGCGTGGCTCGCACGGTCGACCGTAGGCTACCCTCAATCACGAGCAGGAGCGCACGAATGACGATCACCATCCGCGATATCAAGGCAAACGGCATGACCTTCCGCTGCCGCGAGGCGGGGACGGGTGGCGAGCCGGTCATCCTGCTCCACGGGTTTCCCGAGACCAGCCATATGTGGAAGCGGCTCATGCCCGCGCTGGCCGAGAACGGCTACCGTTGCCTCGCCCCCGACCAGCGCGGTTACAGCGCCGGCGCCCGGCCCGAGGGCGCCGAGAACTACAGGACGGACCTGCTCGTCACCGACGTGATCGCGCTTGCGGACGCGGTGGGCTTTGGCAAGTTCCACCTCGTGACCCACGACTGGGGCGCGGGCGTCGGTTGGAGGGTGGTGGCCGCCCAGCCGAATAGACTTGCGACCTTCACGTCGATGAGCATCCCCCACCCAGCATCGTATGGCCGGGCGTTCCGCGAAGACCCCGCGCAACAGGAGAAGAGCCAGTACATCCTCTTCTTCCAGGAGCCGGGCGCGGCTGAGGCGATGCTTTCGGCGAACGATTGGGCCGGGCTGCGGGGCGTGTGGGGCAAAAGCGACGCCGACGAGGTAGCAGAGTACATGGCCACGTTCACGCAGCCGGGCGCGATGACGGCGGCCCTGAACTGGTACCGCGCCAACTTCGGCGGCGGCCAGGCGGACGTCGGCGGCAGCGATTTCAAGGTCGCGTTGCCGAGGCTGCTGGTATGGGGGAACCAGGACCAGGCGGTGGGGCGGTCAA
>JAYUAG010000297.1:0-10183 GCA_043741475.1 Thermoflexaceae bacterium
AGGAGACCGAACATCCAGCACCCGAGGCAGAACCCTGCGAACGCTTCCAGCGAGGCCGCCCCAAGAATCGCCGCGACCGGCAAGTAGGACCAGGCTTCCTGGCCGAAGCCGAAGAAGAGAACAACGGCCGTGAGCGAGAGCGTCGCGCCAATGCCCTGCGCGAAGCGTTTCGGCGGCCCCGGCACAAGCCGGGGCGCGAACGGGAGCCGTGGCGTGAGGACGCGCGTCACGGCTTGCCCGAGCGGACTCAGGGTGGGGCCTGTGAGGACGCGAGCCACAAAGCCGTACGCGAGAAGCAGCGACAGCCACGGCAGCTGGGCGGCGAGGATCACCACACACAGCACCACAACGCCGCCCGCCACAAGCCTCGCAGAGACTTCGTTCACGGGGTCCGGGAAGCGAAACAACTCGCGCATGCGAACGACGCTAGCGGCTGCAGCGATGCCCGGCAAACGCCGCCCCGGCACGGCCGGACCGATCCCGGATGCCCCTTCCCCCGCTGTCCGCGATACTGCGATTCCGGGCCTGCGCACACCATCCCGGAAACTCGCAGACGGGACGCAACATGCCAAGGCTAATCCTTGCCTATTCCGGTGGACTCGACACCACGACCGCGATCAAGTGGCTCTCGGTCGAACGCGGCTACGACGTGATCGCGCTCAACATCGACGTCGGCAAGAGCCGCGAACAACCCGTGATCGAGTCACGTGGCATGGCCGCGGGCGCACTCAAGGTGCGGGTGATCGATGGCCGCGACGACTTTCTCCACTATTTCGCCTTTCCCGCGCTGACGGCCGGCGCCATCTACCAGGACGCCTACCCGCTCGCGACGGCGCTCGCGCGCCCGCTGCTCGCCAAGCTCCTCGTCGATGTTGCCCACGAAGAGGGCGCGACGTCGGTGGCCCACGGCTGCACGGGCAAGGGCAACGACCAGGTCCGCTTCGACGTGGGCATCCAGACCCTCGACCCGGCGCTAGAGATTGTGGCGCCCACACGCGAGCAGGCGATGCCGCGAAGCTTCCAGATCGACTACTTGAAGCAGCACGGCATCGACATCCCCTGGGGCGAAAAGGGGCCGTTCTCGATCGACGAGAATATCTGGGGCCGAAGCTGCGAGGCCGGCGTCCTCGAAGATCCCTGGCAGGAGCCGCCGCCCGGCGCCTATGAATGGACGCGCTCAGCAGAAGACGCTCCGGCCGAACCGGCATACACCGAGATCTCCTTCGAGCAGGGCTGGCCGGTGGCACTCGACAGCGAACGGCTGGCGCCCGTGGCGATGGTCGAGCGTCTCAACGACCTCGGTGGCACGCACGGCGTCGGTCGCATCGACCACATCGAAGACCGGCTCGTCGGGATCAAGAGCCGCGAAATCTACGAAGCGCCCGCGGCGGTCACGCTCCATGCCGCTCATCGGGCGCTGGAAACGATGACCCTGAGCAAGCAACAGCTACGGTTAAAGCGGTATGTCGCGACCGAGTACGCGGAGTTGATCTACAACGGCCTCTGGTTCAGCGCCCATCACCAGGATATCGCCCAGTACATCGCTTCGACGCAGCGCCACGTGACGGGGACGATCAGGCTGCGGCTGCAGCGCGGCCAGGCGACCGTGGTCGGCCGGCGGGCGGAGGCGTCGCTCTACGACCGCGGGCTCGCGACGTATGATTCCGGCGACACCTTCGACCAGGGTGCGGCCGTAGGCTTCATCAAGCTCTGGGGGTTGCAGACGCGGCAGCAGGTGCGGACGCAGCTGCTCGCGGACCTGCCCCAGGCGCTCAAGATCGCGATGCCGCGGGAGGAGGAATGATGGCCCCGGAGCAGGAACTGACAATCGACTTCCAGGGTTTCGCCGAAGGCGCCGAGGTGCTCGGCGCAACCCAGGCGAACTTCCTCGTGGATCGGCCGCACCACCCGGCGAAGGAACTCTCCGTCCTCTTGAACGACCCGGCCGCGGCGCAGCTAGCGGTCCTGCTCGGCCAGGAGGACTCGCCCGAGTTCCGCCGCCAGGCCACAAGGCAGGCCGGCCGCCTCTGGACGGAATTGCGCCTCAAGACGGGGGCGCCGCTCGAGTCGATCTCGTTCATCTCGAAGGCAACGCTCGCGAACCACCCTGAATTGGTGGAAGCGATGCGCGCGCTGCCGGGCCGCCTCGCACCGCAGAAGACGTCCGAAGAAGCGGGCGCCGCCGCGGCACACTGAGGGGCGCCGCTTACTCCGACCAGCGCAACTGCCAGGTGTGCACCGGGTCTTCCATCCCTTTGAGTTCCTGCATGCCGCGGTCGGAGAAGAGGTAGCCCTTCCCGGTCGAAAGCTCGCGTACGACGTTTGCCACGAGGATCTCGCCCCCGGCCGCCAACGCCGCCAGCCGCGCCGCCACGATCACGGACGTGCCGAAGAGGTCGCCGTCCTCGGCGATGGGCTCGCCCGTGTTAATGCCCACGCGGATGCGCAGTTCCACTGGCAGCCGGTCGCTGAGCTGGTGGATGGCGCGCTGCAGGGCGATCGCGCAATCGAGCGCTCCGAGGACCGAATGGAACGAAGCCATGAAGCCGTCGCCCATAGACTTCACCTCGGTGCCGCCGAATTCGCGCAGCGCGCGACGGGTAGCCGCTTCGTGTTCCCGGAGGACGTCCCGGCCGCCCGCGTCACCGAGCCTCTGAATGATTGCGGTGTGCCCCTCAACATCGGTGAACAGGACCGTCTGGATGCCGGAAGCCGCGCGCACGGGGCCGTGGGCCGGGTGGTCTGAGCCGATGCCCCAGTCCTCGCCGAAGAATTCGCCCATCGCCTGGAGCATTCCAGGAGTAGCGCCTTCGACCGCCTGGCCAGGCACGACCACGAGGCGCGCGTTGGGGATGGCGGCAACGATGCGCCGTGCATCACGCTCGGGAGAGACCTCACTGCCCGGCGTGCGCATCACCAGGACGGGGCAGGCGATTTGGGGGAGCAGCGGACCACTATCGACATGAAACATGGCCTCGTAGAGGGCTCCCGCTGTTTTGGCGGTGACGCACTCGCGGAAATAAGCGCCATAGCGAGGGCCGTCTTCGCTGCCCCAACCGAAGGTCTTTGCCCCTACCGCCTCGGTGAAAAAGCGGAAGTCGGACTGGAGCATGTGACGCCACATGCCGAGCTGCTCGGCGGGCATGAAGTCAGCGCCGATAATGGTGGGGTTCACGAGCACCAGCCCGGTCACGCGATCCGGGTTCTGCGCGGCGTACGCGAGAGAAACCTGGTTCCCGAAGCCACCGCTCATGAGCGCGAACCGCTCTGCGCCGACCTTTCGCACGACCGCTTCGAGGTCGCGCGTCCGTCCTTCGATCGAAAAATCCGTCGCCTCGCGGTCCGACAGACCCGTGCCGCGGCCGTCGAAACGGACGAGCGTGCGGTGTCCGGAGATGAGCTCAAGGCTTCGCCGCCGGGCGGGGTCGTCCCATTCGAGTTGAAGGTGGTTGTCCGGGGGCGAGGGCACGGAGATCAGCACCGGCCCTGAGCCGGATACGGCGAAGGCGATGTCATGGTCGTCGGAGGTCGTGGCGTACTGGAGACTGGGCGATTCCACGCGATCAGTATGCCGGATCGCTCGCGCCTGCACACCGGCCAAAGCCTGGCCTTACCCCGCCGAACGCACAGAGGCGTACACCTCGCGCAGGCGCGTCCCGGAGTCACGCTCCTCGGCGATGTACCAGCGCATGAGCAAGCCGGTGAGCGGGTCGAAGATGCCGCGTTCAAGGTCGCCTTCGATGCGCATGAAGGGATCGGCGGCATCTTCCTCTTCCTGGCGGCCGAGCTTCTCGACATCGGACACGGCCGGGTCGCTGACGCGGGCGAGCCGTTCGGGAAACTTGGGGTCATCGCGCTTGAGGACGTCGAAGCCGAGTTCCTGGATGCGGCGGCGGAACACCTCGCCGTGGCTGGTCTCGCGGTGCGCTACGAAGCGCAGGCAGGCGGCCAGGTCAACATTGGGGGTGGCCTCGGCCCAGGCGTCCAGGAGGACGCCGGCGTTCGCTTCGGCGAGGGAGATGGCGTTCAGAAGCCCGAGGTAGGAGGGCTTGGCGGGGGCGGTGGCGGTCGACATGGCTGCACATCCTTGAGCGGGCAGCAGGGGCCTGCGTGATGGCCGGGAGTATACGCGCGTGCGGAAAGGGAAGTGCAACGAGGCGCCCCTTTCGGGACGCCTCGCGCCTGGTTGTGCGAATGTGGTGGGCCCGCCGGGATTCGAACCCAGGACCAACCGGTTATGAGCCGGCCGCTCTCACCGCTGAGCTACGGGCCCGTGAGAGCAGGAGCGATGCGGCGATGGGCCGTTGTGCGGAGGTGTCTACCAGCGCCGGTCGCGGCCGCCGCCACGGGAGTCACGGCTACCGCCGCCGCCCCCACGACCGCCACCGCCGCCGCCACCGAAGCCGCCGCCACCGCTGCGGCCACCGCCGCCGCCGCCGCCGCCGAAGCTACCGCCGCCGCCGGCGCCGAGGCTCCGGGGCTGCGGCTGGAAGCAGTCGCTGCAATAGACGGGGCGATCACCGCGGGGCTCGAAGGGGACCTTCGCATCCTTGCCGCAGCTGGCGCAGGGGACGGTGAACATCTCGCGCGGCCCGCCGGCGCCGCCGCCACCAGGACGCCCGCCGCCACCATCGCCCTTGCGGACGCGGCGACAGTTTGGACACCGGCGCGGTTCATTGGTGAATCCCTTGGATTCATGGAATTCCTGCTCGCCCGCGGTGAACGTAAATTCGGCACCGCAGTCGCTACAGGCGAGTGTTTTGTCGGCGTAAGCCACCCGACGACCCTCCTGAAATCGTGGTCCCATGGGTCATCGAGCACCAAATGGATTGGAAAAAACCTGCCTCACCGTTGAGGCCGACTACCAGGGCCATGGCTAGCATAGCACGGCTGCCTTGCGCGCCGCTACCCGCGGTGTCAGCGTTCGTTTAGAGCTATTTGGCGGGGGTATTTGGCGGAGAGGGTGGGATTCGAACCCACGGAGGGGATAAGCCTCGACCGTTTTCAAGACGGTTCCCTTCGACCACTCGGGCACCTCTCCATGGTTGATGATACACTCGCGCGCTCCATGCGTGGCATGCTCGCAGCCCTAGCCCTCGCGCTTATCGCTGGCGCCCTCTTCGTGGCCAGCACTTCCCGGCCACCGGCGCGGGTCTCCGCGGGCGAACTGCTGGCCAACGGCAACCTCAACCTTTGGGCGGGAGGCAGCCCGGTGAACTGGGCTGTGGGGGGCACAGTCGCCGAAGCGGCAGCTTCGGCGCGCGGTGGGAGTGCGGCCCGCATCAGCGCCGAAGGCGCCATCGCACAGGCCGTGATCACGACGACTGGCACAACCTATAGAGCCAGCGCGTGGGTGCTCTTCGAAAGCGGCGATGGCCCTGCGTCACTTGACCTGCAGTTTTTCAATGGTTCATCCCTCCCGGTGGGTCCCCTCTTCACGGCAAGCATCAGCCAGGCGCCCACCTTCACGCGCGTCGAGACGGCCGCGGTCCTTACGCCCTCCGGCGCGGCCTTCGTGCGGGCGACCGTGCGGGTCGCCACTGGCGGCGGGGTGGCGGTCGTCGACGACGTGTCCTTGGAGGATTTGCCGGAGCCCACGGCCACGCCGACGCCAACCTTCACGCCCACACCGAGCAACACCGCGACCGCCACCGAGACATCGACGCGCACGCCGACGCCGACGCGCACGCCGACGCCGACGCGCACAGCGACGCCCCTACCTGTTCCCCGGCCGGTTCGGCCCGCGATCGGGCCGCCGCCCTCCGAGGACGGCGAACTCCTTATCAACGGGGAGTTCGAGCTTGACGACGGCGATGGCCCGGCCTTCTGGGAGAAGTTCGGGGGCGTGGTGGCGATCAACGACCATGGCGCCGGGGGATCGCGATCTGCCGTGCTCATCAGCCTCACGGAATCGACGAAGTGGCTTCACCAGTCAGTTACGGTGGAACCTGGCTCCTGGTATGAAGGCGCCGCATTCACGGGGATCTCCTCTGGTCGCGGTGCGGCGTTCATCCGCATCAGCTGGTACGCGTCGGCCGACGGAGAAGGGACGGCGATCTCCGACGCCGACAGCGGGGAGTCGACCGTGGCGGCGTGGCGTTCGCTCTCTACGGGGCCGGTGCAGGCGCCGCCGATGGCGCACTCCGCACGGTTCCGCCTGATGTTCCGGCCTGGGGAAACGGCGGCCGTGGAGTTCGATGGGGCCAGTTTCCGGCTGACGGCGCCGCCGGCGGCGGTTTCGCCCACGCCGCCGCCGGCGCAGCCCGCTCCGTCCCCTACCGCCGGAGCGCAGCCTTCACCCGCACCCGCACCCGCGACCATAACCCCTGGCGCGGGCCCAATCGTGCCGCTGCCGCCGCGGACCGGGTTGCGGCGGACGACATGCCGGGCGCTCTGCCTCTCCGAGTTCGTGAGCGACCCCGCGAACGCAGGGCGCGATGCGCCCTACGAGTGGGTCGAACTGGTGAACCTTGGGACGACGCCGGTCGACCTCGCCGGCTGGCAGCTCGGCGATGCGAAGAGCGTGGACCGGCTGCCGGCGTTCACCGTCGCCGCCGGTGGATTCGTCGTCGTTGCGGCGAAGAACGCGGATATCCCGGCGAGCGCAGCCGTCATCCGGGTCGCTGACGGCGAAATCGGGAGCGGCCTCAACAATGATGGCGACACCGTCAGACTGATCGGACCCGACGGCGAGGTCGCAGACAGCCTGACGTACGGTGCGGACGCCGCGGGCGACCAGGACGCGCCACGCTCGGGCGAATCGCTTGCACGCCATCCCGTCACGGGCGACTGGCATCGTGAGTCGTCACCCACTCCCGGTGAACGCAACCCTGAAATGGTGGCTTTTCAAGACCCTACGGTGCGTCTCGGCGCGCCGGTTGCCCTCGTCGCGGAGGAGAAGGAGCGGAGCATCGTGCCGTACATTCTGGTTGCGCTGGCGACGGCCGTGGGGCTGTTCGCGCTTTCCCCCGGCTGGACACTTCTCAAACGGCGCGCGGGGGGGCATCGTGGCGGTTGAGCGGCTCCAGAAGATCCTTTCCAACGCTGGCGTCGCATCCCGGCGGACGTCCGAAGAGATGATTCTCAACGGGCGTGTGAGCGTGAACGGCGAAGTGCGCGACACGCTGGGGGCGCGCGCCGACATCGATGTGGACGAAGTGACGCTCGACGGGGAGCCCGTGCTGCGTGGCCGCTACCGTTACTTCATGCTCAACAAGCCGCCGGGCTTCGTCACCACGGCGAGCGACGAACTGGGCCGCGAGACGGTGATGGACCTCGTCCCGATCGGGGACATACAGCTCCATCCGGTCGGCCGGCTCGACGCCGATAGCGAAGGGCTGCTCATCCTCACAAACGACGGCCACCTCACGGGCATGCTCACACATCCCAAGTATGAGGTGGAGAAGGAGTACCTGGTCGGACTCGCGAGCGCGCTTTCGCGGGGGGACGAGGAGCGGCTCGTGAGGGGGATCGACTCGGAGGGCGAGCGACTGCGGGCGGCATCGGTAAAGACGGCACTACCTTCGGGTGAGGACCCGGAGGGCATCGGCGGCTGGGCCCTGGTCGTGTTGAAACAGGGCCGAAAGCGGGAGATCCGGCGAATGATGGCCGCCATCGGCCACCCGGTGAAGTTGCTTAGGCGAATCCGCGTCGCCTCCCTCTCGCTGGGCACGCTGAGCAGCGGGGCCTTCCGTGAACTGACCGAAAGCGAAGTCAGCTCGCTGTACGCGGCTGCGAAGCACGCCACCCAGGCGGCGGCCGTAGTAGCCGCTAAGGCAGGCGGACAGCAGGATCGCGGGCGTGGGAAACGCTAGCGGCGAGTCAAAGCCGAAGGGGACGGTAACGGGGCCGATCGCCCTCGATGGCCCGGCTGCTTCCGGGAAGAGCACGGTTGGGCTCGCGCTCGCCGAGCGGTTCGGGTTTCGTTTCCTTGATACGGGACTAATGTACCGCGCGGTGACGCTGGCAGCGCTGCGTGCGGGCATTGCGCCGGCGGAAGATGCCCTCGGGTCGCTTCTCGCCGGTCTTCAGATGCGCCTCGAGACCAATTCCGAGACGCGCGTGTTCCTCGGCGACGAGGAAGTCACGGGCCGGCTGCGCGACCACGCGGTGGAGGTGGCGGTCAGCCGTTACAGCGCCATCCCCGCGGTGCGGACGGCGATGGTGGCGCGACAGCGGGAGCTCGCCGCGGACGGGCGGATGGTCATGGTGGGCCGGGACATCGGCTCGGTGGTGTTGCCCGGCGCGCCGGTCAAACTGTTCCTCGATGCGAGCGAAGAAGAACGATTCCGGCGTCGCGAGCTGCAGGACGCGGCCACGGGGACGGCGCGCGACACGGGAGCCTCGAAGGAGTCAGTGGCCGAACGCGATCGGCTCGACGCGACGAGGACCGTCAGCCCGACGGTGGTGCCAGAGGGCGCCACGGTGATCGACACGACGGGGCTCACGGTGGACGAGGTGGTCGCGTTGGCGGTGGCCCGCGTCGAGAGTTTCCGGGCCGCGCCGGCGCAGCCTGGGCCGGCGGCCATCACGCGGGCGGCGGCCGAACGGGGTGCACGGACCCCAGGGCGCCGGTTCGGGCATGTGCGACGGCCCAGGCTGGCCACGTTCTTCCCGCCCTTCTACTGGACGGCGCAATACCTCATTCGCTTGATCCTGCTGGGGGTGACGGACTATCGATGCGCGGGCCGGGAACGCATCCCGGCGAGCGGCGCGGTGGTGCTGGTCTCCAACCACTTGAACGACACGGACCCGTTCATGCTGACGGTGGCGCTCAGACATAGCCGGCGCATCCGCTTCATGGCGAAGGTAGAGCTGTTCACCGGGCCGCTTGGCTGGGTTGCGCCACTCTATGGCGCGTTCCCCGTGCGGCGGTTCGAAGCGGACCTGGGCTCCATGCTTGCCGCCGAACGCCTCCTGAAGAAGGGCGAGGTGGTGGGCATGTTCCCGGAGGGCACGCGCAGCCGCACCGGCTACATGGGGCCTCCCCATCCCGGCACGGCGCTGATCGCGCTGCGCGCGGGCGCCACCGTCCTGCCCGTGGGCATCACGGGCACGCAGCGCATAAAGGGCATCACCTTCCCTTTGCGGCGGCCGAAGGTCCGCGTCACCATCGGTGAACCCTTCCCTCTGACGGCCATCAAGCGCCCCTCGAAGGCGCAGGTGAGCGAGCTTACACACCGAATCGTTACCGCCATCGAGTCGCTGTTACCGCCCGAATATGTGCGCCCGTATACTGGTGGGGAAGGGACGAGGGACAGCGATGGTGGAGATTCTCCGCGCGAGTGAAATGGGCTTCTGCATGGGCGTGCGCCGCGCTGTCCAGATCATGGAAAGCGAGGCCACGCCGGAATCACCCGTTTTCAGCGTTGGCGAAATCGTCCACAACCCGCACGTCGTGCGCAGCCTCGAAAGCGTCGGCGTGCGCCAGCTGCCGGGGCCCGATGATGTTGACGGCGACATCGGCGTGGCGACGGCGGCAGCGGTGAAGCAGGGACGGATCGCGATTACCGCGCACGGCGTGGGCGAGCGCGTCATCCGTCAGCTCGAAGCGAGCGGGCTGGAGATTGTGGACACCACCTGCCCCATCGTTACCCGCGCGCAGCGCTACGCCCAGAAGTTCGTGCGCGACGGCTGGCACGTCGTGGTCTTCGGCGACCCGGGACACAAAGAGGTGCGCGGAATCATGGGCTGGACGCTGGACGCCCACGGGGTTTCGCGCGCCACCATCGTCCAATCGCCCGAGATTGAGGGCCTCCGCAGGGTGATCGCGGAGTTTCCGGGCGGCTTTCCGAACAAGCTCGGCGTCATGGTCCAGACCACGCACAAGGTGGAGGATTTCGCCCGCTTCGTCTCGAACCTGATGCTGCTGCAGCGGGACCACAATTTCGAATTCAATGTGGTGAACACACTCTGCCACGCGACGACCGCCCAGCAAGAAGCAGCGGCACGCCTCGCGCGCATGGTCGAAGTCGTCGTCGTCGTTGGCGGCAAGAAGAGCGCGAACACCCGCCACCTCACCGAGGTCTGCTCTGAACAGGGCGCGCGCGCCTACCATGTTGAGGGTCCGTCTGAACTCGACGCCGCCTGGTTCGAGGGCGTGACAAGGGTTGGCCTCACCGCTGGGGCCTCGACGCCGGACTATTCGATCGATGAAGTCGAGGCGCGCATCCGGCAACTCGTC
>JAYUAG010000298.1:0-10133 GCA_043741475.1 Thermoflexaceae bacterium
GCCCACGGCACCGCCACACAAGCGCGCCTACCCCGACAGCGATGACTGGTCGGAGTTTCACGGCAAGGCGATGTCCGTGGAAGACTTTCTCGCGCTCGACGACGCCGAGGGGACGGACCTCGAGTACGTCGACGGGATCGTGATCGGAAAGGCCGTGGCAGATAGAAACCATCGCAACCTGGTCGGCGACATTGACGGACGCTTCTGGGCGTACCGGCGGCAGGTAGGAGGAGAGTTTGGCCCGGAAGGACGCGTTCGGCTGAATACGCAACGCTACCGCAAACCGGACACCGCCTTCTACGTCGCTGGCACGCCCAAGACCGACGAAGTCACGCCAACGCTCGCCATCGAGGTGTGGTCGCCCGGCGAGACGATGCGGTCGCAGCGGGACAAGTGCCGCATGTGGCGCGAGCACGGCATCGCCGCGGTCTGGCTGTTCGACCCGCGTTCCCGCACCGGCGAGGTCTTCGACGAGCAGCACGACGGCGAGGTCTTTCGCGCGCCCCACGTCCTCACGACGCCGCACCTGCCCGGGTTCGAACTCCCGTTGGCCGAACTCTTCGCTGTCCTCGACTAGAAGCGGCCGGTTAGCCCACGCGCTCGACACCCTCGATCGCCCGCTTCGACGGGTCGATCACATAGCGGATCTGCGGCAGCGTCATGTCCGCGGTCACGAGCGTCGCGGACACGGGCCACCACGGGTCAGCGCCGTCCAGGAGCCAGGCGCTCGCATCGAAGGTGGTCAGCTGCGCCTTGCCGCGGTCGGCCTTCGCCATCACATAGTCCGGGTCCACCTGGACAATGCGCGGGACTTCGCCTCCATCGCGGGCGACCCGTGCGAGATTAAGGCTCGGGAGGTACTGCACATCTCCCACGCCGATCGGCTCGGGATTGATGAGCGCGCAATCGAGCGCCATCTCGCCGTCGACCACGACCGTCGCGCTGTGACGGTCGTAGCCGCGCTTAAGGCGCACGTCCGCAACGACGGCCGGGTATCCCCAGCGCGTTCGAAGAGCCTCCGCGGCGGCGGTGGTGGTGACGTAACAACGCGCCACGAAGCCGCGTGGCCGGGCGGCTGCCCGGCAACCGATACGCACCTCCGCCAGCGTGAACGGCCCCACAGGGCTCTCCGGGACATCGCTCACGACGACGACCAGCGTTGGCGGGATCGTCGGGTGCAGCGACGTTGGCAGCAGGCTGACGATCGCCGCTTCGCGGATCTCGAAGACCAGTTGCAGTAACCCGGCCCCCGGCAGCTGCCACGGCTCCGTCGCGAAATTCGGCATATGCGGCGCCTGAGCGATCAGCGGCGCGATATCTCTCGTCCCGTAGAGCGGCATCAGGCGCCACCCGCGGCGGCAGCCGTCATGAGCATTGGCCCCTGCTGGACGTTGCTGTCCTTGAAATGAGGCATCACCTCGCGGGCGAAGAGCCGCAACGAGTTCAGGACCTGGTCCTGGGGCACCGTCTCCGCGGCGTTGAGAAGGAAGTTGATGCGATCGACCCCGACGGATTCCCACCGCTTCACGGCCGCGACGATGCGATCCGGGTTGCCGATGCAGAGGCCCTCGGGCACCGTCCCCTCCGCCGGATTGGCCGACTCGCGCCGCAGCGCCGGCAGCAGGCCAAGGTTCGGATACGAGCGGCTCGGATAGGCCTGGCGCGCGGCTAGCAGCTGTTCCGCCAGGTAGTTGAACGTCCCCGAAACGCGGATGCCGGTCTTCGTGCCGAACTCGTCGTCTTCGTGGCAGAAGAGGAAGTTGACCGTGTTCACCTGCTCGTTCACGACCGCGCCCACCGGGTCGCAGACGCGTATGCGGCGCCGGTACTCGGCGATCTTCTTCTCCTGCTCCGCCAGGCCCCCGAAAGTCAGTCCGAGGCTTCCCATTCCGCGGTCGGCCGCGTCGAGTTCGGTCCCCGGGCTGGTGACGGCCACCCACATCGGCGGGTGCGGCTTCTGGATCGGCTTCGGCAGGATGGCGCGCTCCGGCATGCTGAAGCAGCGGCCCTCGTAGCCGAAACGCTCCTGCATCCACATCTTCGGGAGCACGCGGACGATCTCGTCCCAGGTCTTCTTCGTCTCATCAGGGTCGACGCCGAAACCGGCGAGCTCCGTCCACGTGGCTGAGCGGCCTGTGCCCAGCTCGAGCCGCCCGTTCGAGAGGATATCGAGCACGGCTGCCTGCTCGGCGATCTTCACCGGGTGCGTGAATTGCGGCACGCAGACGACGATGCCGCGCCCGACATGAATGTTCTTCGTGATCATCGCGCAGGCCGTGAGGAAGAGTTCGGGCGATGGGCAATGCGAATACTCTTCGAGGAAGTGATGTTCGACCGCCCAAACCTGGTCGAATCCCAGCTCGTCGGCGAGTTTCACCTGCTCCAGCGCGCGGTGATAGACCTTGTGCTCGTTGACGTCCCAGGGCCGGGGGACGGAGAGCTCGTAGAAAAGGCCGAACTTCATCAGTTCACTCCAGGCAAACGATTTTCGCCGCCAATCTACCATGCCCGTCGAGGGCGCGCCTCCCGGCCGAGAGCTAGAGTGCGCGCCACCTGGTTCGGTCCAGTCTCGCGTTCCCCTCGCCCACCGCAGTGGGAGAGGGGGTTGGGGGTGGGGGACGGCGCCCAGGCGGCGCGAATGTCTGAGGAAGTCGGAGCGGCGCTACGGCCGCGGCGTTGGCGAGGCCGTCCCGGTTGGTGTGAGCGTGCCCGCCACCGGCGTGGCCGTCGCCGTAACCGCGGTGGCTCGTGTATTGGAGGCCGTGGCGGTAACGGTCGTTGCGACCGTTGGCCGGACCGTCGGCGTCAGCGCCGGAGTGTTGGTCGGCGTGGTGGCGGTGGCTGCAGGGGTCGGAGTGTCAGCCGGCGGCGTGGGCGTGGCCGCGGCGCGCGTCGCCGTGATCGACGGCGATGGCGCCGCGCTTGCCGGCAAAGTCGCGATCGTCGTTGGCGGCGGCGCGTTGCTGCCCCCGTCGTCGCCGCCGAGCACGAGGGCAGCAACAGTCCCGCCGACCACCGCCACAGCGCCCGCGATGGCGATCGCGGCGAACATCGGCGCCCGCGAAGGACGCTGTCGCAGCGCCCGGACGGGCGGCCCCGGCGCCGCTGGGCGCGCGCGCCGCACGACGACCGCGGCCGTCGCGGTGCCTGCACCATGGCGTGTCCCCTGCAGCGCGTTTCCGAATTCCGCCGCAGTGCCGAACCGTTGCGCCGGCGCGATCGCCAGGGCGCGCGCGAGGACCGATTCCAGCTCCGCCGAGGCTCGCGGCGCTAGCGTCCGCAACGGCGGCGCAGGCATTACCAGCCGCTGGCCCGTGATCGCCGCAGCCCCCGAGCCCCCGAACGGCAGGCGGCCGGCCACCATCTCGTACACGGTGAGCCCGAGCGCGTAGATGTCCGAGCGGGCGTCCGGTTCCAGTCCCTGGATCACTTCGGGAGCCAGATATGCGACCGTCCCGAGAATAGAGCGCGCCTCGCTCGTGGAGAGGGTGCGGTTCACGGTCTGGGCGATGCCGAAGTCGAGCGCCTTCGCCGTCCCGTCTTCGCCAACGAGCACGTTCTCCGGCTTCACGTCGCTGTGGAACACGCCCTTGCTGTGGGCGTAGGAAAGGGCGCCCGCGACCTGCACGCCGTAGCCCACTGCCTCCGTCTCCGCCATGCTGCCGCCGCGCGCTTCGAGCAGTTCCCGCAGGGAGAGGCCGTGCACGTACTCCATGACGAGGTAGGGCCGCCCGTTGGCGTGGCCCGCATCGTAGAGTGCGACGATATTCGGGTGCTGAAGGCGCGCGACGAGGCGTGCCTCCCTCTCGATCCCGGCGCCACCTCCGCCCGCGGCGTCTTCGCGCAGAAGCTTCACCGCGACCCAGCGGCCTAAGCGCTGGTCTTCCGCTAGCCATACTTCGCCCATGCCGCCCGTACCAAGCAGCCGCTCGAGGCGGTACCGTTCGTCGAGCACGTGTCCGGCTTCCAAGTTCGTCCAGCCTACCACGGGCCGCTCGCGGCGCGCCGCCGATGGCGACCACACGGCGCGGGGCGGTATGGTTCCGCCGTGGGACGCCTCCGCCTCGCGCTTCTCTCTGGCGAACGAAACGCCGAGTTCTTCCTCGTCGGCGCCGCAGTGCTGTTCATCGTGCTCGCGTGGCGGTCGCTCCACGCCGCGGCCTTCACGATGCCCCCCGACGAAGGACGCATCCTCGCGCAGTTCGTCGTGACCATCGTTGCTGGACACCTCGCGCTCCGCGCGGTTTCGCCCCGCGCCTCGCCGATCCTGTTCGCCGTGTCAGCGCTGCTCGCGGCCATCGGGCTCGCCTTCACGACCCGCCTCGCACCCTCCGTGGCCCAGGACCAGGCCAACTGGATAACGATCGGCGTCGCCGCCATGGTGGTCGCGAGCGTGGCCGGGACGCGCTACCCCGTGCTTCGCCCTCACCGCTACACCTGCGCGGCCGCGGCCGTCGCGCTCCTTGTTATAACCGGCCTCTTCGGCACGACGATCAACGGCGCGCGGCTCTGGATCACCGTTGCCGGGCAGCAGGTGCAGACGACCGAGCTCATAAAAGTGCTGCTCGTCCTCTTTCTCGCCGGTTACCTCGCGGACGAGGCGGCCGTCCTCTCGATGCCGCGACTGCGCTTTGCCGGGCGCACGTACTCGGCGCTCCCCTACCTTTTCCCGCTGCTCGTCGCCTTCGCGGCGGCACTCGGGGCGCTGGCCTTGCTCAAGGACCTGGGAAGCATCGCCATCCTGATCCTGTTCTCCGTCGCGACACTCTACGTCGCCACGGGGCGGATGCGGTTCGTTTTCTGGGGTCTCGGGCTCCTCGCCCTCACGTCCGCGCTCGGCTACGTCACCTTCGACCACGTCCAGCGCCGCATCGACACCTGGGTCGACCCCTACAGCGACCGTGATGGCGCCGGCTACCAGTCCATCCAGGCGCTCTACGCGATCGAGGCGGGCGGCGTGACGGGAACCGGTCTCGGGCTCGGCGAGCCCGATGCGATCCCCGCGGCGCCCACCGACTACGTCTTCAGCGCGGTCGCCGAAGAACTCGGGCTCGCTGGCGCGACCGGCGTGGCGATGCTCTACGTCGTCCTGGTGTTTGCCGGGCTGCGGGTAGCGCTGGACCTGCGCGACACCTACGGCCGCCTGCTTGTGGCCAGCATCGCGCTCCTCATCGCCATCCAGGCAGCCGTGATCATGGCGGGGAATCTGCGCCTCATCCCGACGACGGGCATCACCCTGCCCTTCGTCAGCTACGGCGGGTCAAGTCTGATTGTAAACTTCATCCTCGTCGGACTCGTAGCTGGCGCGTCCCATCGCGGGCGGAGCGCCTGACTGGAATAACGCGGTGCAGAGAACCGCACTGAAATGCATGAGAGATCCACTCCCCTCGCCCACCGCAGTGGGAGAGGGGCCGGGGGGTGAGGGCCGGATGCCGGGAGACCCACTTCAGACGCTGTTTTCAGATACCCACTTTTGCGGAGCGGTACTCAGCTGGCGGCCGCACCTTCAGCTGCCCAGCGCTCCCGTTTCGCCACCTCGGCGCGAACCGTGGGGATCAGTTCACGGCCGTACTCCTTCGCATCGGCCATCGGCTCGAAGCCGCGGATGAGGAGCGTTGTCACGCCCGCGTCGTAATAGCGCAGGAGCGATTCCGCCACCTGGTCGGGCGTGCCCACGAGCGCAGTCGTGTTGCCGTAAGCGCCCACGGCGCCGGCGATCGCCGTCCACAGGCGGTCGTCATGGACCTCGCCGCCGGCGGCCAGCGCGAGCAGCCGCTGTGAGCCAACCGCCTGCGGATTGTAAGCCGGGATCTTGCCGCCGCGGAGGGACACGACCCGTTCGAGGTAGCCACGCGCCTTCTCCCACGCTGCCTCTTCGTTCGCCGCCAGGATCGGCCGGAACGAAACACTGAAGCGCGGCTTGCGGCTCCATTGCTCCGCCGATTCATGCACTTCGGCCATCTGTTGTTTTACCGCCGCCAACGGCTCTCCCCACATCGCGAACACGTCCGCGTGCTTCGCGCCGACGGGCAGCGCGGGGCCGGACATCCCGCCAAAATAGAGGGGCACGTGCGGCTGCTGATACGGTTTCACTTCGCTGAAGGCCTTGCGCACGTGGTAGAACTCGCCCTCGTAGTCGAACGGCTCTGTTTCGGTCCACGTCCGGCGCACGATATCGAGGTACTCATCCGTGCGGCGATAGCGCTCGTCGTGGCCGACCCAATCGCCGTCCCGTTGCATCTCCGGGTCGGCGCCGCCCGTGATGATGTGCAGCGCCACCCGCCCGAGCGTGAACTGGTCGAGCGTCGCCGCCTTGCGCGCCGCCAGCGTGGGCGCGACGAACCCCGGTCGATGGGCGATGAGGAAGCTGATCCGCTCCGTCACGCTCGCCGCGTACGAGGCGACGCTGAAGCCGTCCGGGCCACTCGACCCGTAGCCTACGAGCACGCGGTCGAAGCCGGCGCGCTCGTGCACCTGGGCGAAGTCACGGACGAAATCGCGGTCAACAAAGCCGCCTACGAGCGACGCGTCCGCCGCATCGAGCTCGGAGGCGGAGCGCGTGCCGATCATGCCGATGAACTCGACGGACATGGAGTCCTCCCGGTGGCGTGTGACGAAGTCTGGCGCATGAGGAGCGGCCCGTCACGCCGCTCCTCCAGTAGGTTCACACCAAGCCCAACGCGGCCTTGCCCGCCATCAACGTGACCATATCGTCCTGGGGCACATGGATGCGGCTGCAGAGCACATCGCGGTGGTGGCGCTCGAGCGGGTTCGCCCGCGCCAGGCCAGGATTGCCGATGAGGCCCATCGCGAGGTCGATCGCCTTCACGGCGTTGTTGGTCGCGACATACTTCGCCAGGGACGTCTGCCCAGCGAGTTTCGGCGAGCAGCCACCGCGGTCTGCTTCTTCAGCGAGCCCGTAGATGAGCCGGTCGTTGGTCCACAGCAGCGCCTCAATCTCGCCCATCACCGACTGCATTCGCGGGAGGGTGGCAAGCGAAGCGCCGAGGTTGGATGGCTTGCGTTCATGCAGGTAATTTGTCAGCCACGCCTTCGCCGCCTTGGGAATGCCGCAGTACAACGCCGCCAGCACGAGGTTGTTCCACGTCCCGGTCGCGGGGTCGGGCGGCATCCAGGCTTGCGCCGGGCGCAGGTCCAGCGCGAACTCGTCCGGGATGGGCACGTCTTCGAGTAGCAGGTCATGACTCCCGGTGGCGCGCATGCCAAGGTGATCCCACGTCTCGACGATGCTGATGCCCGGCGCCCCGCGCGGGACAGCGAACCACCCGACCCGCGGCTCGTCTTCTGCGGTCCGCGCCCAGGTGACGAAGTACTCCAGGATCGGACTACCGGTTGCGTAGAGCTTATGGCCGCTGAGGCGCCAACCGTCGGCCGTTCGCGTCGCGGTTGTCGCCGGCATGCCCCCGCGCGCGGGCGTCCCCAGTTCCGGCTCGACGCGCATCACGTTCAGGAGTGACCCACGCTCGACTCCGTCCCGGCTCAGGCGCTCGTGGCCATCGCGCCGCCACGTCCCGTGCATTGCGGGCGCGCCATGGTGGATGTACTGCATCCCAAGCACGAGCGCGGTCGAAGGCTCGCCCCGCGCGATTTCGTCGACCACCCGGCACGCGGTCGCAATTCCCAGCCCGTCGCCGCCCCACTCGCGCCGCACCGTGAGCGCAAGCAACCCGGCTTCGCGCAGCCGCTCGAAGTTCGCATGCGGGAAGCCTGCCGTCCGGTCGACCTCCGCCGCCGTCGCGGCGAACTCCGCGCCAAGCTCGCGCGCCCGCTCGACCGCTTGGCCGTCACTGAGCGCCACTCAGTCGGCCGCCAGGGACTTCCGCGGGTGGCGGCCGTCCACGGTCCCAAGGATGCCGTGGACGTTGTAGCCGAGCAGCTCCTGCAACCGCTCCGGCAGCTCGCGCACAGTCGCCTTCGGCACTGCGAGATAGTGGTTCTCCTGCGGGCGCAGCCAGGTGGCGCAATACTCCATGACCACGCCCATGCGCGGCTTCTGCGTCGTGTTGGCGCCCCCCGCATGGAACAACGACCCGACGAAGATGTTGATCGACCCCGCCGGCATCACCGCTCGTGCCGTCTTGCTGTAGTCGAAGCGGTCCGCGGGCGGCTCAGCCGCGCCGTGACTGCGCGCGAGCACGTGCGTCGCCCCGTTCTCCGGGGTGAAGTCGTCGATCGCCCACATCACGTTCGCCACCACCTCCGGGTGGGGCCGCGGCAGCGGATACACCGAATCATCCGTGTGGAGGTTCTGGGCCGTCTCCCCCGGCCCGATCTGGATGACCGTCGGCTGGCTGAGCTGGTAGCGTTCGAGCACGCGGTCCAAGACGCCGAGCACCAGCGGGTGCGTGGCCGGCCCATCGAGCACCCGCGTCTTGGCGAAGATGGCGTACACGCGTCGCGTCGAGAAGCCCTCGAAGTCGTTCCGGCCCTGCGGCGTCTTCGCCGCCAGGTCGTAGAGCTCGGCCCGCTTCACCGCCACTTCGCCGGGGCTCAGCACCCCCTCAACGATCGCGAACCCCTCCTGTTCGAGGCGCGCGCACACGTCGTCAACGGTCGCCGTTTCTGCCTGCAAATGCTTCGTGTCCATGCCCGCGAGTCTACGTCAGGGAACCGCCCGCGTCAGCAACCTGAGCGCACACACAGCGGGAACCGCGCGCGTTAGCAAGCGGACGAGCGACCAAACCGGGCTTGCACCGCGCCCTTCAGACGCGCCCTGTCAGCGTGACATCCCGTACGGCAAGGCGTACGCTCAGATCATGAAGACCATCAACGCCACGAAGGCGCGCAACAACCTCTTCCGGCTCATCGACGAGGTGGTCGCATCAAGCGAGCCGATTCAAATTATCGGACCTCGATCCAGTGCGGTCCTGATCTCAGAGGATGACTGGCGCTCGATCCAGGAGACCCTCTACCTCCAATCGGTCCCGGGGATGGTCGAGTCGATCCTCGCCGCCCGCGCGGAGCCGATTGAGAGCGGGTCCGATGTCCCCGGCTGGGACTGAGTGGCGCCTCGTCTTCATGCGTCAGGCACAGAAGGACTCTCGCTCTGCCACGGCGGCAGGCCTTCGATCTCGAATCGAGACGCTTCTACAAGTCCTTCGTGAAGATCCGTTTCGTTCGCCCCCCGCCTTCGAGTGGTTGAATGGCGAAATGGCCGGTCTATGTTCGAGGCGTATCAACCTCCAACACCGCCTCGTTTACGAGGTGTTTCCCGAGACACACACGGTGACGATCCTCCGCATGTGGACGCACTACGGCGATTGACCGCACCCTGTATCATCCCCGCCCACACCCCCACCCGGAGGCCACCATGCCCGGACTGCGAGGCGAAGCCGCGATCGTCGGCGTCGCCGAATTCGCCCCCCAGCGCAAGCCCGACAAACTCTGGTTCGGCCTCGAATCCTACGCCGAGCTCGCCCGCCTCGCCCTCGAAGACGCCGGCATCCCCCTCTCCGAGGTGGACGGCCTCGTCACCGGCCCCAACCTCATGGAGGCGCGGATGCTCATCCCCTCCGCCGTCACCGAGTACCTCGGCGTCGCCTCCAACTTCTTCGAAATCGTCGACCTTGGTGGCGCGACCGGCGCCGGCCAGGTCGTCCGCGCCGCCATGGCGATCGAGGCCGGCCTCGCCGAGACCCTCGTCTGCATCGTCCACACCGTCATGAACCACCCGGACCCGAGCCTCTCGCCCCAGCAGGTGCGACGCGACTGGGGCGGCGGCATCTGGGGCTCCCCCCAGGCCGAGTTCGAAATCCCCTTCGGCCACATTCAGGGCACCTACGGCTACGCCATGATCGCGAACCGCTACCGCCACGAGTTCGGCCTGACCGAGCGCCAGCTCGCCAAGATCGCCGTCGACCAGCGCACGAACGCCCTCCAGAACCCCAAGGCCGCGTTCAAGGACCAGCCCATAACGATCGACGACGTCCTCAACTCGCCGATGATCTGCGAGCCCCTCAAGCTGCTCGAAATCGTCATGCCCTGCTTCGGCGGGGCCGCCGTCGTCGTCACCTCGAAGGAGCGGGCGAAGCGCGCGAAGAACCGCCCCGCCTACATCATCGGCGCCGGCGAACACACCACCCACCGCTCCGTCACCTACGAGCCCGACTTCA
>JAYUAG010000299.1:0-4365 GCA_043741475.1 Thermoflexaceae bacterium
GACGCCGAAACGGCCCGAGGCGACCTGCTTGATCGCGCTGCGACGAGAGTCACCGTTTGCGTCTGGTGTGTACCGGCGGCGGTCTTCGCCACCTTCGCCTGTGTTGCTCTTGCCGCCGATGCGGTTCATCGCGATGGCGAGGGTTTCGTGTGCTTCAAGCGAGATGGAGCCGTAGGACATCGCGCCCGTCTTGAACCGCTTGAACAGGCTTTCCGCCGGCTCGACCTCTTCGATCGGCACCGGCGGCCGGTCGGGCTTGAGGTCAAAGAGCGCGCGCAGGGTGGCGAGATGCTCCGCCTGGTCGTTCACGAGCTTCGTGTACTCGCTGAAGATCGCCCGCTGGCCCGTGCGCGTGGCGTGTTGGAGGCGAAAGACGGTTTCCGGGTTGAAGAGGTGGTACTCGCCGTCCCGGCGCCATTGATACTGGCCACCCCAGTCGATTTGCATCAGTCCGCCGTCGCGCGTTGGGTAGGCGCGCTGATGGTGGTAGAGCGTCTCCACCGCGATCTCGCCTATCGCAACGCCGCCAATGCGAGAGACGGTCTTCGTGAAGTAGCGCTCAATCAACTCGTCGCCGAGGCCGATTGCTTCAAAAATCTGGGCGCCGCGGTAGCTGTGGATCGTGGAGATGCCCATCTTCGACATTACCTTCACGACGCCCTTCTTGATCGCCTTGAGGTAATGCTTCTCCGCCTCGTGGTGGTCAAGATCGCCTTCAATGTAGCCGTCGTCGACCAGCTGGCAGAGGGTATCGAGCGCCCCGTAGGGGTTGATCGCGCCGACGCCATAGCCAATCAGAAGCGCGAAGTGGTGCACCTCGCGTGGCTCGGCGCTCTCCAGGATGAGGCCAACCTGGGTGCGCTTTTTTTTGCGGATCAGGTGGTTGTGCACGCCGGCCACCGCCAGCAGCGCCGGGATGGGCGCGTGTTCCGCGTCGACCCCGCGGTCCGAGAGGATGAGCACTTTGGCGCCGCTCGCAATCGCCTCGTCGGCTTCGGTGAAGAGCCTCTCCATCGCCGGGCCGAGGCCGGCCGGACCCCACGCCGCCGGGAAGAGGGTCGGCAGGACAGTGGCACGCAGGGCGTGATCCTTGAGCGTCTTGAACTGCGCCAGCTGCTCGTTGTCGATGAAAGGAGAATCAAGACTGATCAGGTGGCAGTTCTCCGGCTCCGGGTCGAGGAGGTTGCCCTCTGGGCCGATGACCGTCTTCACGGAGGTGACGAGTTCCTCGCGGATCGCGTCAAGGGGTGGGTTCGTCACCTGGGCAAAGAGCTGCTGGAAGTAGTTATAGAGCGGCTGGGGCCGGTTCGAGAGGACGGCCAGCGGCGTGTCCGTGCCCATCGACCCGACCATTTCCTCGGAGTTCTTCACCATCGGCGCGAGGATGTACTTATGGTCTTCGAGCGTGTAGCCGAAGGCGATCTGCTGGCGGAGCAGTTCGTCGCGGGTCGGCCGCGGCGCCGGCTCCGCCGCCGCAACCTCGTCGAGCGTGCGCAGGTTGGCCTTGAGCCATTCGCCGTAGGGCCGCTCTGCCGCCAGCTTCGCTTTCAGTTCACCGTCCTCGATGATCCGGCCCTCTTCGAGGCTGACGAGGAACATCTTGCCGGGTTCGAGGCGTCCCTTCTTCAGGATCCTGTCCTGGGGGATGTCGAGGACGCCGACCTCCGAGGCCATCACTACGAGGTCGTCTTTCGTCACGATGTAGCGCGAGGGCCGGAGACCGTTGCGGTCGAGCACGGCGCCGATGTCCTTACCGTCCGTGAAGGCGACCGACGCCGGGCCGTCCCACGGCTCCATCAGGCAGCTCTGGTATTCATAGAACGCCTTCTTCTCAGCGGGCATGGTGTCGTGTCCCTGCCACGCCTCAGGGATGAGCATCATCATCACGTGGGCGATCGGCCGTCCGGCGCGCACGAGGAGCTCGATGGCGTTGTCGAGGCAGGCCGTGTCGCTCCCGCTCTCGTCGATCACGGGGAGAATCTTGTGGATATTGGGGAAATGGGGTGATGCGAAGAGCGCTTCGCGGGCGGCCATCCAGTTGATGTTGCCGCGCACCGTGTTGATCTCGCCGTTATGGGAGACCATGCGGTAGGGGTGGGCGAGGCGCCAGCTCGGGAAGGTGTTCGTGCTGAAGCGCGAGTGGAACATCGCCAACGCGCTGATAAAACGCTGGTCGCTCAGGTCCGGGAAGTATTCGCGCAGCTGCAGCGCCGTGAGCATCCCCTTGTACACGATGGTGCGGCAGCTCAGGCTAGCCACGTAGAACACGTCGGATTCGTGGATACCCCAGCGGTCGATCGCCTTCTCGAAGCGCTTACGAACGACGTAGAGCACTCGCTCGAAGTCATCCTCGCTCTCAACACCCACGCCGCGCGCGATGAAGACCTGGAACATCGCTGGCTCGGCCGCCAGCGCCGATTCGCCCACGGAGGCGTTGTTGACCGGCACCTCCCGCCAGCCGAGGAGATGCTGACCTTCCTCTTCGACGATCGCGCTAAGAAGCGCCTGGCCCTGCGCGCGCGCACGCGGGTCTTTGGGCGCGAACAATGTGCCCACGCCGTAGCGCCCGGCCTCGGGCAGCCGGATACCGAGCGCAGCGCACTCCCGCCGGAAGTACTCGTCCGGGATGTGGACGAGCAGGCCCGCGCCATCGCCGGTGTTCGGTTCGCAGCCACAGGCGCCCCGGTGGTTGAGATTTTCCAGCGCCGTCAGCGCGTCGTCCACGAGCTTGTGCGAACGATGGCCCTTGAGGTGGACGACGAAGCCCACGCCGCAGCTATCGTGTTCATGGGCCGGGTCATAGAGCCCGGCCTTGTTCGGGAGACCGCGAGCGACCATCGTATCTTCCCCTGTAAAGACGCCTGCCTGCGCAGTTCGCCGGGAATGAGCGAAGCCTGTGCCGACGGCGGGGCGTCCTTCGGCACTTTGTGAAACATTTCCCAAACAAAGCCTGCGCGGCTGGTGAACGCTCAGTATAGCAGCGCCGTCAAGTCTCTTTCGAGTGCTCGGCTCCGACCTGGTGTCGATAGCGGCCACCAGCCGCAGCTATCGCCCATCCCTCCCGCCTGGCTGTCCCCCCTCGTGCCCGCCGTCGGCGAGCGTATACTCGTTACCACCACCCATTCGCGACGGAGGCTGTCATGTCCGACCAACTCTACTGGGACGCAGACCACCTTGAGGAGGTCGTGAGCCAACGGGCGAAGATCCTCGGCCCGACCGTCTGGGCTGCCGCGGCGCCCGACCCTCGGCCGGTGATCTCCTTCGCTGGCGGCCTCCCCGATATTCCCTCGTTGCCCGGCGAGATCCTGCTGCGCGGCGCGCACTGGGTTGTCGACAACGACCAGAAAGAGGGTCTGGAATACAACGGCACCTTTGGCCCGCGGCCCTTGCGTGAAGCGTTAGCGGAGCGCTCGACGAAGATCGAGGGCATCCCCGTCGGCGTCGATAACGTCATGATCGTCTCCGGTTCGGCCCACGGCATCGGTATCGTCTGCGAGACCTTGCTCGACCCCGGTGACATCGTGCTGGTGGAGAGCCCGAACTTCCCCGGCAGCATGCGCACGATGCGCACCTTCGGCGCCGAGCTCGTCGCGGTCGAGATGGACGACCAGGGCCTGCGCGTGGACCGGCTCGAAGAGGAACTGAAGAAGCTCGCGGACGCGGGCAAGCGGGCCAAGTTCCTCTACACGATCCCCACGCACCAGAACCCCGCGGGCTGCACGCTCCCCCGCGACCGGCGCGAGCGTGTGGTCGAGCTGGTTCGGGAACACAACACCCTCATCCTCGAGGACGACGCCTACGGCGAACTCTGGCTCGATGGGCCGCCGCCGCCGTCGCTCTTCTCTCTCAGCGGAGCAGACCACGCGATCAAAGTCTCCAGCTTCTCCAAGATCCTCGCGACCGGCCTGCGCATGGGCTGGACGATGGCCTCGCCCGCGGTCACGTCGCGCATGGCGTCGGTGCGCTATGACATGGGATCGAGCCCCTACCTCGGGCGAGCGATCGCCGAGGCGATCCGCAACGGCGACCTTGACCGCCACGTCGACCGGCTGCGGGACATCTACCGGCGCAAGCGCAACCGCATGGAGGACGCACTCCACCGCTATTGCGATACCTACGCGACCTGGAGCACGCCGCCCGGCGGTTTCTTCCTCTGGCTCCACCTGCCGCCCCAGATCCCCAGCCGCGATGTGCAGCGCGCCGCGAACGAGAAGGGCGTGATCATCGGCCAGGGGCCGCAGTTCTTCGCCGATGGCAACGCCACGAACCACGTCCGCCTCGCCTTCAGCTACGTCGCCATGGAAGACATCGAAGAGGGCGTGCACCGTCTCGGTGAAGCGATCGCGGAGGTCGCTGCCAAGAGCG
>JAYUAG010000300.1:0-10119 GCA_043741475.1 Thermoflexaceae bacterium
GTCGTGTGCTTCCAGCTAAAGACGGAGGAGGGCGCGGAGGCGCTGGCCCTTGGTCCAGGGGTCTACACGGCGACCGTTGTCTTCCGCGATGTGGAGACGGGTATCGTCGCGGCGCGGGCGTTCAAGGTGACCGGCAATCCACCGCGCCACTCGGGGGCGCCGCCAGCCCAGGGGTCGCCGGTGTTCCGGGACCTGTTGGGTTGTCCGCGGGGGAGCTGAGCCTCAAGGCTGCGCGCGACCTCCAGGTAGCCGTGCCCCACTGCGGGCACGGGCTGGAGGACCATGCCGGACGCTGGTAGACCGGACCTCGGCGAGCCAGCTGACTCCAGCGGCCAGGGACGGCCGCGACTCCTTGAACCGCGCGCGAACCCTGGTAGCCGTGCCCCACTGCGGGCGCCGGTTGGAGAACCGTGCCGGACGCTGGTAGACCGGACCCCGGCGAGCGAGCTGACTCCAGCGGCCAGTGACGGCCGCGACTCCTCGAGGTCCTGTTAGCCGGCGGCCGCGGCGGACAGCTCGGGTTCGCTCGTGATGGTTGCGGGTACGGCCGTGAGCCGGAATGACAGGGGAACGCCCGCCAACGCGACGACACCCATGAACACGAGCCCCAGGGCGAGGGCGCCGCTGAGCCAATCACCCGCATCGCCGGCGGCGACGAGTGCCCCCACGACACCGGCCCCCGCTGCTGCAGAAAGCGCCTCCATGAGCTTGGCCGAGGCGGAGATGGCGCCAATCTCCTCGGGCTTCGCGGCGGCGAGGAGGAGCAACGAATAGGACGGGTAGGCGAGCCCCATCCCGAGCCCGGCCACCATCCAGATGGGGATGCTCGTCCAGACAGGCGCCTCCCAGGCGAGGGCAAGGAAGCCCAGGCAGCCGACGGCCACGAAGCTTTGCCCCCAGCGAATCGTCGACCGGCGCGGCCAGCGCGAGGCACGACGCTCGACGATCCAGGAGCCGGCCGTCCAGCTTACCGTCGTGGACGTGATTACCAGCCCGGCGAACAAGGTGGACTGGCCCCTGACCTCGGTGAGGAGGAAGGGGACGAAGGCGTCCGCGCCGAAGAACGCGAGATTAAGCGCGCCGAGGCCGAGCACAGTCGCGGGCAGCCCCGGACGGGCGCGGCCGATACCCTGCGGCAGGAGTGAGCGCCCGGCCGGAATCGCGAGGAGCGCGCCCGCCACGATCAGCGGCGGCGTCAGCCAGGGTGAACGGTAGGTGAGCCCGCCGATGATGAGGGCTGCGCCGAGCGACAGCTGGATGGCGCGGGGCACGCGAGAGGGGGCGACTACGCCCGTGCCGCCACCGAGCGCCTTGAGCGAGGGCGCGACCAGCAGGAACGCCAGCCCGACGAGGGGCAGGATGCCCAGGAACGCGAGCCGCCAGGTGGCGAATTCCGCGGCAGCGCCCGCGATTCCGGGCCCGATGAGGCCAGGGACAACCCATGCGGTGGCGAAGAGAGCAAGTACCCGCGGGCGACCCGCTTCGGTATAGCCGCGGCCCACAGCGACGTAGGCGATCGGCGGGATGACCCCGGCCCCGAGCCCCTGCACGATGCGGCCGGCGATGAGCATGGGCATCGAAACGGCAAACCCGGCGATGGTAAGGCCGGCCGAGAAGAACACCAGCCCCAGGACGAAGGGCCGCGCGGGGCCATGGCGGTCGGACTGTTCTCCAGCGAAAGCGATGCCCACGAGGCTGGCGAGGAGGAAGCCGCTGAAGGCCCAGCCGTAAATCGCGGTGCCGCCGAGGTCGTCGCGGGCGGCGGGCATGACCGTGGCCGTGGCCAGCGCCTCGAAGGCGGCGAGCGTGATCACCATCACGAGGCCAATGGTGAGCGTGCGGCGTGCGGCTCCGGGGCGGCTGGAGAAGCTTCGAGGGTCGAGGGTCATCGCTGCCTCCCGGGTGAACTACATGTCTTGCGGGGAACCGGCGGCCACGCCGCGCCCGGCATGACACGTTCGCCCGCGACCACAGCGGGTCGCGGCTACCTCCGTGAACGGTAAGCCCTCAAGTAGGCTTGAAGTCAAGGCCGCGGTGGTCCGTGAGCGAGCCCCAAAGCGCGGTGAGGTGGTTAAATGGCCCGGGGAGAGTGGCATGGCTGACTGGTACGACCATATCGACGCCGAGCGGCGGGCCTTCATCGAGCGGCAGCACCTGTTCTTCGTGGCGACGGCGCCCGACGACCTGGAGGCGGGCTGGCCCAACCTCTCGCCCAAGGGCCGGACGCTGTTAAGGGTGCTTGGGCCGAACCTGGTGGGCTGGCTCGACTACCCCGGCAGCGGCAACGAGACGGCGAAGCATACGTCCGAAAACGGGAAGCTCACGCTGATGTTCTGCAGCTTCGATGCGACCGCCGGGATCGTGCGGCTCTATGGGCGGGGACGGGCGGTAGACCTTGACGACCCGGAACTCGCGCGTCACCGCGACGCTTTTCTCGATGATGCACACCCGTTCGTCCGCCAGGCGTTCTTCGTGGACATCGAAAAGGTGCAGACGTCCTGTGGCTACGCAGTGCCACGACTCGACTTCCGCTCGGAGCGGGAAACGCTGGACAAGTGGTGTGAGAACCGGCTGGAACCGCGAGAGATGGAGGCCGGCATGCCGGTCGCTGGGCCGTTTGCGCGCAAAGATGGGACGCTCGTCCGCGAGCGCTGAGTGAACCTGGCGGTAATGGCTCGATCGGGTGGGCTCGCGCGGTCCGGTTGCCCACGACGTGCCAATCCCAGCGCTTACTGACGTGCGCGCTACGGACGCTTGCGTGCGGGTGACCAGAAGGTTCGGTGGCGGGGCTTATTCGACCGGGAGTTCGGCGATGTCTTCGCCACCGCGGCGGCGAGCCATAGCCCAGCCGGCGCCGCCACCGATGAGGGCGAGGCCGCCCAAGGCGATCGCGACGATGCCCCAGACGGGGAAGCCGCTGTCGCCCCCGCCACCCCCGTCGGTCTGTGATCCGCCGGGGCCGATGCTGAGGCCACCCTTAAGCGTCGGCGTGGCCGTGAGCGTGTTCGTGGCGGATGGGGAGGCTGAGGGCGAAGAACCGGGTGAGACCGACACAGCCGCGGTGGGCCGGCCCGGCGTAAGGGTGGGGCCGCCCGGAGTCGGCGTTGCCGCAGCCGGTGTCTGCGGGCGGGGGGTAGGCGTGAAGGTGGGGATGGCGCGCGGTGTCGCGTTCCCGAAGGTGATGTCGAGTTGCGCCGGGCCAGGCCGCCAGCGGGCGGTCTGCGCGCCAAAACGGTCGCCGATGCGGACGCGCACCTCGGCCCCATCCGAGCCACAGCCGGCGGTCTGTTCGCGAGACACGACATCGGCGAAGTAGACCGTGACACGGCCAGAGCCATCGCCCGTGAACTGGGTCTTGCCCTTGCCGCAGACCTTATCGCCGATGTAGGCCTCGACCACGAGGTCTTCGGGCAGATCGCCGGCCGAGTCCGTGACGGAGCCGAAGATGGTCATGGGTGGGCCGAACACCTGGGCAGCTGCAGGGCTCGCGGCGAATTGGGCCGCGAAAGCGAGGCCGGAAACAACGAGCGCGCCGAAGAAAGCCCGCCCGGACTGAAGGAAATGCATCACCAGGGACCAACCTCTCGGGTAGTGACGGCCAGCTTTCACCTTACCCCAGGCCAGGGCTAACGCGGGACTCTCAGCGTAAACGATGCTTTCGCGAGCACCCAGTAGGCGCGACCGCCTTCCAGGCGATCCATGGTGTTCCCGGCCGAATTGGGGAAGTAGCGGAGCCATGTCTCGGTCGCGGCATCGTAGGTGTAGATCGCCTCGACCTGATCGATATTGGCCAGTGCCGCCTTATCGATCGCGATTCCCGGAGCGCCGATAGCTACCAGGTTCCAGCCCGCCTGCAGGGTGATGCCCTGCGTTTCCGTGAAGGGCACGATGATGTCGAGCACGATCTTGCCTTCGCCGTCGAATGGCAGCGTAGGAGTCGGCGGGTGGACTTCGGCGCCATCGCAACCGACGAGATCGATTGTCACTTCTTCCCAGATGAGCCGGGCGTAGTCGAGGCCACCGATTTCGAAGATCGTGTCGGCCGCACCGAAGATCCATCCGGCGCCAAGCGTGCCTTCGACCTTGATGCTCTGACCGGGGACGAGGAGCCCGATCAGGTCCAGGTGCTCTTCGGGGTTGATGGTGCCCGTCCCCAGGCTGCGCAGCCCAAAGCCGGCGAGCGATACATCGTTGTCGCCGACGTTGGTGAGGATGGCGAATCCGCCGGGGCCGCAGACGAGGCTGGTGATGCGCACCTTGCCGGGGACCGGCGCGGGCGGCGCGGAAAACGTGACGAGCACGTTTACGGGCCTGCCAAGACTGTTACTGATGCGGATCCAGGCCTGGCACTCATCGTCGTCGATCGTCTTCTTCACGAGGGTGACGTTGATCGGGTTCCCGTTGTTATCGACGGTGTCGAACGTCGTCGTAATCGCGAAGTCCTTGCTGAGCGTGCTGATCCGATAGGGGGCATCGGCCGCCGCGGTGATGATGCCATCGCCGCTGTCAATCTGGAATTCGACCTGGACGCCGAGGGTATTGTGCAGGCCGATCGCGTCGCAGAAGCCGTCGCGGTCTTTGAGGTGGGCAACAACGTACTTGAAGGTGTCGGTAGGCCCGTTCTCCCAGGTGACTTCCTTGTAGCCCTTCCAGATGAAGGTCATCGCCACGGTGTTGGAGACGAGTGGCGGGAATTTGCCCCGGTTGCGAGCTTCGAGGTATTCGACGCGAGCGAAGTAGGCCGCGTGGCCGGCCACATCGCCCGGCTTGCAGTGGGGGTTTCCCGTGGGGATGTTGAGCGCGCAGCCTTCGTAGGTGAGGTTGAGGTCGCCGTAGATGTCGACCTGGGTGACCCCGTCCTGGTCGGTGATTTCGCTGATGATGCGTGGCCGGTCGAGCCTGCCGAGCACGCTCGGCACGAGCGTGTCAGGGTGGACGTTGAGGGCGATCTCATCGCCGCCGTCGAGCAGGAAGAAACCCGACGAACCGCTCTTGACGCCCGTCTGATAGCTGTTGCGGACGCCTTCGTTGACCATGAAGTAGGTAACGCGGGCCGGGGGCATCGAGAGGGTGCTCGGCCAGGTGGGGCGGAAGTCTTCAGGCCCCTTGAGCCGCTGCCAGTCGTCCGGGAGCACCCAGCGGTCTTTCGGCAGGGCGGTTTCGCCCTTCTTCTCCGCGGGCCGGCCGGAGGGGTTGTTGCCGACGAACCAACCGCGGACGGTGGCGTCAAGGTCGCCGCGTTCGGAGACCGTCAGCGGGCTGTCGCTGACGACGAGCTTCAGGTCTTCAAAGGCGATGAAGAAGATCGGGATGTGGATCTTGGAATAGGGAAGACCGGTGACCTGGACAACGATATCGACTTCGCCGGGATCTTCGCTCTCATAGAACATGGAGGTATTGCAACTGACCAGGGTCGTCTCTGCCGAACCGCCGTGCGAACCCGCGCCGATGAAGGCGCCCTTCTGCTTCTCGCCGCGGGACCAGTGGACAGTATTTTGCGGGCAACCCTGCCCGGAGAAGCCATAGGGGAGCAGCACGGTGGTGCCCGCCCAGACGACGATCGGCGCCGTTTCGTTCGCCTGGAACTCCAGGATGATCGAGAGCCGCTCGATTGCGGGCTGGGGATAGCCCGTGACGCCGGCCGGATACGAAGCCTGCGCGGTGATGCGGATGACCGAGCCCGGACCGCAGCCGCCGTCGTTCTGAATGTTCACCCGGAGTTCGATGCGCCCGTCCTGGGTGATGCCGTTGAGGACCGTCGGCTGCCCGGGGCCGACGCCGAAGTAACCGCAGTCGCTGACGATCGTGACCACCACGGGGACGCCGTCGATCGGTTCACCGGGCTGGCCGGGGACGCCCTTGCGAATCCCCAGCACCCATTCGTTCAGGGCCACTTCGCCAAGGAAACGGCCGTCAGCGACGTTGAACTGGATGGGCATGCGAAGTTCGAAGATCTCGCCGTTCAGATAGCTCGACCCGCTGAGGATGGTGTGGTCGATCGTGTCCCAGCGCTTTTCGAGCCGGCCGCCAGGACCCTGGCCGGTGTTGTTGCCATCACCATTCGTGTCCCACACGACCACTTCCGTGAGCGGCCCGCCGCTCGTGTTCGTGGGGTTGAAGGTCGAAGCAGTGAAGACCGTGGAGACGTAGGTGATGCCGGAAGTGCGCGATGTCCAGCTGAAACAGCTGGTGTCGGCGGGCAGGCCGGGCACGCGCAGGCCATCGTTTTTAAACACCACAAGGTCGACGGAGCGGGCGTCGTCGAGATCCGTGAAGATGACATTTGCGGGCAGTAACGAGTCCTGGAGGACGGACGGGACGACGCAGGCGGTATGCGTCGCGCCCACCACGTTCGCGTTCGCGATACGCGTGTTGACCTGTTGGCCGGTGGTCTGGGTGACGTGGCGGAGTTCCGGTTTGGTCGGGATCGTGATCTTCACGACGTTGGCCTGGGTGACGGTGATGAGGCGGTCGTCGAGCTCGGTCGTCAGGTTGTAGAGCGCCCAAAACTTGAAGGTCGCGGAGATGTTCATCAAGGGGGTGGGCGAGGTGATGTTCACGCACCATTCGACGCCGTTCCGAACCATTCCGATTCGCGTCGGTGGCCCAAACGGCGTCGTCGACCAGTCGGCGACCACGACCTTATCAGGGACGTTCGGCGCTACCGGCGGGTTGTTCTGAGTGAAGCCGGTGAGGAAGGTGTCGTCCCAGCCCTTCGTGCATATGCTGGCGGCGCCAAGGACGAAGCCATCCGTGCCCTTGAGTTCGACGGTAACGACCGTGATGTCGAGGGCGATCGTAGTGGCGCCACCGTCGTTGTAGGTCCACTGGACGGTCATCTTTGGGCGCGGGAGGGTGGTCACGTTGGGCGTCGCCTGGGCGACGACGCAGTAAATGTCATCGGTCGTGGTGGCGGAGCCGTTGTTGAAGAAGTCGGAGCTGACGACAACGCCGCCGGCCACGGTGAAGCCGTTGTCCGGCCCGATGGATTTATGGCCCTCGTTGGCGACGCGAACGCAGTAGCCGCGGACGCCATTGGTGGGGTTGGCGTCGGCTATGCCGAGGTGGGTGGGGATGCCCGAGTAGACCTTGAGCGGGACGGTGTCGGTGAAGACCTCGACGCCCGCCGCGCGGACGGAAGAACCGGGCGCGGAGACACGCGGGTCGCCTGAGACGAGGATCGCGAACAGGAGGAGGGCCGCATACGCGAGGATCCGCGAGGCGGGTCGTGCCATATCAGTCCTCCAAGGGGACCGAATGGACGTACCCCGCCGGACGTCAAGTCCGATTTCCGGTGTGTGCCCGGGGGCACACGACGATGGCTGCGCCTCGACTCGCAACCATTGCCCGGATTGTTCGATTGTTTATCAACCAAAAGCAAGGCTTCCGTCAAGCCCCGCCATACCGAAGAGAACGCTCGCGGGCGGTGCGGAGTTAACCGCATTGCCTTCGTCCGCTCAGTTCGCCTACGATCAGCGCGCGCCCGGCCGGCGAGCCCCGCGCGCTCCTCCGATCCTTTTCGCCATCCCAGGGGGGTGCATCATGGTTCAGACCCACATCGTCCACCAGCGTCTCGCAGTCGCGGTCCAGCCCGTGCCCAAGCAGGATGCGGCCGAGCGCGTGAAGAACTTCGACGAGACGTACTTCGGTTTCGACCTGAACGCAGCCAAGATCGAGGCCTCGCGTTGTATCCAGTGCCCGAGCGCGCCCTGCCAGGAAGCGTGCCCGGTGAACAACGATATTCCCGGCGCGTTCGCGTTCCTCGAAATTGGCGACATTCATCTGGCGGCCAACAAGTTCCGCGAGACCTCGAACCTCCCGGAAATGTGCGGGCGGCTCTGTCCGCAGGAGAAACTCTGCGAAGGCGCCTGCGTTGTCGGTTTCGCAATCCGCGCGGATGGGCACAGCGAGCCCCCGGTGACGATCGGCAAGCTCGAGTCCTTCTGCACCGATCAGCAGCGGCGCGAACTGGGCGGCTATCCGCTGCCGCGGTATATGCCGGAACCGAGCGGCCGGAACATCGCCGTCGTGGGGGCGGGGCCCGCGGGCCTGGCCGTTGCCGAAATGCTCGCCCTCGAAGGGCACGGCGCCACCGTATATGAATACTGGCCGGAGCCGGGCGGTGTCCTGGTCTACGGCATTCCCAACTTCAAAATGCGTAAGTCGATCGTGGACGAATACCTCGCTTACCTGGAGAAGCTGGGTGTGAAGTTCGTTTGCAACACGTATGTCGGGCGCGACGTGACGATCGACGACATGCTCGCTGGCGAATTCGACGCGGTCTTCCTCGGCACCGGTGCGGGCGTTGGCAACGTCATGGAAATTGAAGGCGAGGAGCTCGATGGCGTGCACAAGGCCACCGATTTCCTTGTGCGGGGAAATCTCACGGCCGAACAGCTGCCGGGAAATTTGCGCGAACCACTGCCGAAGCTGGCCAACGTGGTGGTCATCGGCGGCGGCGACACGTCCATGGACTGCGTGCGCACGGCCGTCCGCCTCGGCGCCGGGCAGGTGACGTGTGTCTACCGCCGCACCGAGAACGAGATGCTCGGGCGCGGCGAGGAGCGGAAAAACGCGCGTGAGGAAGGCGTCGTATTTGCGATGCTGACGCTGCCCACACGAATCATCGGCGAGGGCGGCACGGTGGTGTCGGTTGAGCTGCAGAAGATGGAGCTGGGCGAACCCGATGCCTCCGGACGGCGCGCCCCCAAAGCGATTAAAGGGAGCGAGTACACCGTGCCCGCGGACGCCGTGGTCATCGCCATCGGCTATGGGGCGGACCCGATCGTGCCGAAAACCACCGAGGGCCTGAAGACCGACCGCAAGGCGCTCGTCGAAGTCGACACCATGGGCCGTACTTCGCGGCCGGGCGTCTTCGCTGGTGGAGACAACGTGAACGGGGCGGACCTCGTGGTGACGGCCCTGGCCGACGGCCGCCGCGCCGCGGACGCCATTTCGCGCTACCTGGGGACGCTGCCGCCGCGGCGTTGAGTCTGAGCGTTCTCCGTCGACCGCCGAGATTTTGCACAGCGTTTACACAGGGCCACTGTTGAGCACGGCTCTGGCTCCCGAAGTTTGAAGGGAGATCATCCGGGGATAATTGCGTGAACAGGCCTGCCGCGCTCGATGCGTTCGTCGTCGCCGATAGCACCCAACTGGGCGGGCGCGTAATGGCGTCGCCCATCATGAAACTGATTCGGCCCGCTACCTTCGGTCTCTGGCTGATCATTTCGATCGTCCAGCTGGGCGCCATTTTGAATGGCGCCGGCAGCGGCCTCTGGGTCCTTGGTCTGCTCACCACCGCTCTATTCGCCGCGGTGCATGTCCAGTTCTGGTACGAAGAGTCCGAACAGGGACAGCGGGTCCACTTCGCGATGGACAAGATGCGCGGTTCGCTCTATGAGGATGACCTCACAGGGCTCCCCAACAGCCGCCACTTCGTCTTCGAACTGCGGCGGCAGATGATGCGTTCCGTGCGCAACGGGCGCGGCTTCTCGCTGGTCCTTACCGACCTGCCCGGCCTTGACAAGGCGGACTACGCGAAGGCGCTGCCCGCTGTGGGCAAGGCCCTCCGCCACGCCGCTTCCGAGGGCGATTTTGTCGCCCACCTGGAGGGCCCCGTCTTCGCGACGGTCGTCGTCGAAGACCGTGACCAGACCCTCGGCGACAAGGCGGACGCGCTCTTCGCGGCGCTCGAGTCGGTGGTCCCGGCGGACAGGCGCGCGGCAGTCATGCCCGTTGCCGCGCTTACCGGTTACCAGGGCGAGCTCGAAGTGCGGGACTTCCTCCGTCGTGCTCAGCGCGACCTCGTGGGTGCGCGCAGCCGCAGGGTCGGCACTGGCGGAACGGCCGCCCGCCGCCCGTTCAACGCGGCCTGATTGCTCTTTTTGGTGACGACAACACAGGAGCGCGCTCGGGCCTCGTCGGAGCCGCGCACGTCTCAGCGCAGGCGACAGTCCGCGGCGATAGCAAAGTGGTCGCTCGGGTAGAGTGTCGGGTCGTTTGGCGCGGGCCCGTTGGCCATGACGGTGGCAGCGCGGGCCTCGATCGCGCCCTTCATCCAGATGTAGTCCAGGCAGTTTGCCGGGCCGTCGGTGTCCATCGTCGGGGCGACGATCC
>JAYUAG010000301.1:0-4360 GCA_043741475.1 Thermoflexaceae bacterium
CGTCGTTCGCCTCGATCAGGAACGAGAGCGAATTGCCGGTGGCGGTGATGTCACGCAAACGGTTCACATCCTTGAGCGCCTGGCCGTCGGGCGGGATGAATTGTTCCGGCTCGGTCTCGAGGGCGAGCCGGGACTCCAGCGAGAAGCCGGCGATGGCGACGATGACGGCGAAGACGAGAATCGCCAGCGGGCGGCGGCGAGTGGAGCGGTGGATGGCCCCGAGGATGCGCTCCATGCGCGAAAGAGGCGGGGCGGCCGGCGCATGGCCCGCCCGATCGCGGTGGAAAAGGAGGGCGTTGATGACGAAGAGACAAACGAGGAAGACAACGCCGATCCCGAGAGTCAGGATGAGGCTAAAGTCGCGCACCATCGGCACGACCGAGTACCGCAGCGCGGCGAAGCCGAGGCAGGCCGCCGCGAGGGCGATTAGCAGGGCCGGGCCGATCGTCGCGAGCGAGCGCTTCATCGCGGCCAGCGCGTCGCCGCTCGCGTCGAACTCCTCTTCGTAGCGCGTGTGGAACTGGATGCCGAAGTCGACGCTGAGGCCGATCAGGATCGGCAGCCCGGCCGTGCTGGCGAGGGTGAAGGGCAGATCCAGCCAGCCGATCAGGCCGAAGGCGATGGCGAGCGCGACCGCCACCACGGGAAGATGAAGCAGCCGCCAGCGCGCGCGGAAGACCGTTAACACGATCGCGACCATGAGGACGATGGAGACCACGGAAAGCTGGGGGATGCTGTCTTCGAGGCTCTGAGAGATCGATTCGAGGAGCACCTGCTCGCCGCTGAGCGTGGTCTTCTGCCCCTCGAAACCGGAGTCGGCGACGAGCTTGCGGAGGTCACGAATCGCCGCGGTGTGCTCATTCACGCTCAGGTTGCCCTTCAACGTCGCCACGAAGAGTGAGTGGTCAGGGTCCGGGATGAGGTTGATCAGTTCAGGGCGCACCTTGCCCGGTGAGGTGAAGAGGACCGTGTTGACGAACTTCGGGTTCGTCCGCTCGAGCGCGCCGATGTTGAGGAGGTCGCCGGCGGCGGCCGCCTGTTCCTTGATGTACTGCACCAGCGCCTGCGCGCCAGCGGCGAGGCCCAGGACCTCGGCCTCCGCTTGAGACTTCCCCTCGGCGAGAGCCTTCTTGCGGGCTTCGTCCCGGGCCTTGGACTGGACGGCGGCGGCCTCAGAGAGGGCGTTCTTCGTCCTGTTCGCCGCTTCGACTTCGGCCGCCTTGAGGATGATGTCGGGGCTGATGGAGCGGAAGAAGCGCGGGTTCGCGTCGACCGCCGCATGCAGGCGTTCAATCCCTGCGAGGTTCTCGCCCCCGTACAGCGATGCCACCGGCCCTTCGAACAGGACGACCAGTTCGCCGCCCCCGAACTGGTCCTGGTAGCGGGCGTTATCGCGGTAGAGCTTGCTATCCGCCGGGACGAGGGTGTCCTGCTGGGTGTCGAACGTCAGCCGCGGAAGGCCGAAGGCGGCGGCTACGGTGATGGCTGCGAACGCTGCCAGGATTGCGAAACGCCAGCGCGCGATAAACCCGCCAAATGCATCGGCCGCGCGGTTCACTTGAGGTCACCTGCCCCGCCGTGGAGCACGGACAAGCGGTTCGCCACGGTCAGCCTCCGCTGCTTTCGGCCCGGTTAAACGAGGACGGGTTCGCCCTTCTTCAGGTAGCTCTGCTTGTCCGCCACCCGCGCTGCTGTGTGCGTGACGTCTCTCTCCGTGAAGACGCGCGTCCACGTGGCGAACTCCAGCAGGATGCCGTTCGGGTCCATGAAGTAAAGCGAGCGCACGAAAACGCCGGGGTACATCTCGCGAGCGATGCCGCGGGGGCTGTCATCGTGGTTGATGATCGCGGTCGGCTTGAGGCCCTTCGCCGTCAGCTTCGCGTGATACTCCTCGAACTTCTCCTCGGGCACGTCGAAGGCAACGTGGTTCATCGAGGCGACCGCTGTGGCGAGATCCGCGGAGCCAGGGACGCCCGCCGGGGACGCGATTCCGGGCGCAGCCTCGGGCGCATTCGGGAACCAGAAGAAGGCAAGGCCGTCGCCGTTGCCGATATCGAAGAAGAAGTGCTGGCCCATGTTGTTGGGCAGCTCGATCGTCTTGATCAGCGGCATGCCCAAGACGTTCGTGTAAAAGTCCACGGTCTCGGCCATGTCGCGGCAGACGAGCGCGAGGTGGTTGATCCCGCGCAGTTCGAACTCAGGGTTCCTTCGGGATTGAAACGGCATTCGTGACGACCTCCATGCCCTCGCGGAGCGGTTGTAAGCAAGCCTACACCCGCCGCGAGCGCTTGGGGAGTGGGCAAATGTGCTGGTTTTCGTCGCGAACGCACCGCACGCGTGCGGTTAAGGGCGCGGTCGCGCGCCTGAACCCGTTCGAGGAGAGCCTGGACGGGCGGCGGTACCATCGAGCGATGATGAAGAGACCGATACTCCGACCGGCCGATTTCGGCTCCTGGGCGCCGGGGGTGGCCCTGAGCGTAGTCGTCGCTGCCCTCGCGGCCTGCGGCGGCGACGACTCGACCGGCAAGCCCACGACCGCGGCCAGCGACGCAACAGCCGCGAACGCGACCGCACCGAAGGGCGCCACCGCGACGCCGACGGTGGCCCCGATCGACGTCTGCAAGCTCCTTACTGCCGAAGACTTCGCGGGCGCGCTGAGCGGGCTGAGTGCGCCACCCGTCAAGGTCGCCGAGGTCACAGACGGCGGCGGCTGCCGCTGGACAACGCCGGGCGGCGAGGCAAGCCTGGCAGTGACCGTGCGGCGAGGCGAGGCGGCCCAGAAAGAATTCGAGGAGGGTCGCGCGGCGGCCGCGGCGGTCGCGGGGTTCACGGCCGAAGGTGGCAGCGAGCGGCTTCAGGCCTTCCGCGTCGAAGCCGGGGGCGCGTCGAAGTTCTACATTCAGCGAGCCGACGTGTTCGTGACGCTGGAGCTGCGGAACGCGGCCGATCCCGGACGGCCGATCTCGGCGCGCGCGCTGGCGGCTCGGGTGATGGCGCGGCTGGCTGGCTGACCAGGTTCGATGAAGAGGGCGCGGCGCATTCTCTTGACTGGTGCGGGTGGCCCGGCAACGCTGCCGCCATGGCGGTGTCGACAGGAACGCAACCGCCAGGACCCGGGTTCTTGGCCTCCGTCAGCCCCGCAAGTCTGGGTTCTCTGCTTTGTTTCACTACTTGCGGACCTCTCGGGCGAGCTGGTTTACCCGATCATCCCTCTGTTCATCACCGGGACGCTCGGCGCGCCGGTCCTCGCTGTCGGGGTGGTGGAAGGGCTGGGAGAGGCCACCGCGAACATCACCAGGTTGTTCAGCGGCAGTTGGTCTGACCGGGCAGCGCGCAAGAAGCCATTCATCGTCGCGGGTTACGGCCTGGCGGCGATGGGCAAAGGCGTAGTGGCGCTTTCGCCCGCCTGGCCCATGGCGATGGTGGGACGTTCAATCGACCGCTTTGGCAAAGGCATCCGCGGCACGCCTCGCGATGTCCTGTTGGCGGAGGCGGCCACGCCGGAAAACCGTGGCCGGGTCTTCGGCCTACACCGCACGATGGACACTCTCGGCGCCGTCGCCGGCCCGCTTATTGGGCTGGGGCTGATCACACTATTCGACGGACGTTTGCGCCTCGCCATCGCGGTCGCGGTTGTGCCGGGCCTGCTCTCGGTGTTCGCGCTTCGGTGGCTTCACGAAGAACGGGCCGAGCGCGCCCCGCTCGAACGGCGGCCAGCTATTCGGATCCATGGTTTTCCCCGGCGCTTCTACATTCTCCTCGCCATAACGGTGCTGTTCATGGCCGGCAACTCGTCCGACGCGTTCCTCATCCTGCGTGGTAAAGACCTCGGGCTGACCACCACACTCGTGGTGTTCGCCTATGTCGCCTACAACGTCGTATATGCAGGGCTCTCCTACCCCGCTGGCGTGATCTCGGACCGCGTCCCTCGGTCCTGGCTGCTTGTGGCGGGGTACGGGATCTTCGCGGTTGTGTATGCAGGATTCGCGTTTGTCAATACAGCGTCCATGGTCTGGCCGCTGTTTGCGGTCTACGGAGCGTACATCGCCCTCACCGACGGGGTCTCGAAGGCTCTTGTGTCGGACGTCTCACCGGCGGAGGTGCGGGGCGGCGCGCTCGGCCTCTACCAGGGACTCTCCGGGCTGGCGGCGCTCGTCGCGAGCATTATGGCCGGAGTGCTCTGGGACCAGGTCGCTGTGAGCGCCCCGTTCTGGCTGGGAGCAGCAACCGCGCTGGCGGCCGCGCTCGCCCTAGCGGGCTTTACCCTTGGTGGAGGGTTCCGGGCGTCGTCACCGGACGCCGCCGCCCTGGCGGCTTCGAATGGCTGACGCTTGTGCCCCGCCTGACGGGTGCGAAGACC